>JAKSPP010000008.1 GCA_024404735.1 Oscillospiraceae bacterium
CCTGCAAACAATAGCGGCGCTGCGGGAAAACCGGTAAAGACAAAAAAGAAGTCAAAGGCCGGTCCTGTTATTATTATCGTTCTTGCGGTTCTTATTCTTCTTGCCGCATTTGTCATCTGCTTTATAAAGGGCTTCTTCGGCCTTGACGGGGCAAGAGACAATATTGCGGATAAGCTCTCTGATACCAAAATCGGCGAGATACTCGGAATTGAAGGAGCCTCTGCCTCATCCTCTTCACGCAAAAACAAAGACGATGAAGACGATGAAGACGATGATGAGGATGCCAAGGACGATAAAGACAGTAAGGACGATAAGCCGGATAACAAGTCCGAAGACGATAAGAACAAGCCCGCAACCGAAAACGCCGGTGCAGCACCCGAGGGTGAGAAGACCGAGGCCGGCACCGACAGCACCGAGGACAGGGTTTACTCCGGAAAATACGTTCTCGTCGGTGCTGAAATCGGCTCCGCTGTTTACGGAAGCGAGGCTATTGTGGAAATGGGTCTTTACGGAAGCAGCATCACCTTCTATGAGAACAAAACCGCTTTCCTTGACATTGTAACCGATGAACCCGTTATTCTGACCTACGAAAACGATACCATGACCGACGGCAAGCTGGCAGTTCCCTTCGTATTTGAGGGATATAATGTTTCCTTCAGCTATGACAATGCAAAGCTCATCTTCACTCTTGAGGCCTTTGCACCCGTTGTGCCGACCCCGACTCCTACTCCGACACCCACTCCTACACCTGCAAAGAGTGAATGGATTTTCGAGGACTCCGACAGCCGTTACATTTCCGAAAGCGAGCTTTACGGTCTTTCCCAGTGGGAATGCCTCGTTGCAAGAAACGAGATTTACGCAAGAAGAGGCAGAATGTTCTCGACACAGAGCCTTGCAGATTATTTTGCAGGCTGCTCCTGGTACAACGGCACTATTTCTCCCAATTCCTTCCAGGCATCCGTATTCAACGAATACGAAAACAAGAATATTGCCACCATTCAGGCATATGAGAAGAAACAGGGCTGGTAAAAAATGAAAAAGCATTTTATCGTGCTTCTGCTTCTTATCTCCGGTAGGCGCTGTGCCGGCGGAGAAGCGGATAATACAGACAGCAAAAAAGAAAAAGACGACAGGGACGAAATCTCATACACAGAGTCCGGGGAAGCCGGAAAATCCCCCGAAGGCGAAGAGGCTGCAAGCGCTAATCCCGACGGGGACAAGAGCCCTGTTTCGGTGGTCCTTGACGGTATTGTAGAAAGCCTCACAGCATCCGGAAGCGAAGCCCCTGCAGAAAGCACTCCCGCCCCGGAGGAAAGTCCGGAGCCCGAACCGACACCAGAGCCTCTTTTCGGCGAGGGATATGTAATTGCAATTGACGCCGGACACTGCTCCAAGCCGGAAACCTGGCTCTATGAGCCTGTCGGCCCCGGAGCAACGGAGACAAAAATGAAGGACACCGGAGGGACTGCGGGAAGATTCACCGGAGTTGCCGAGTATGAACTGAATCTGCAGCTTGCCCTAAAGCTTCAGGCTCTTCTTGAGGAAAGAGGCTACACCGTTTATATGACCAGGACGGAAAACGAGGTCAGCCTCGGAAATATCGACAGGGCAACCGTTGCAAACGACGCAAATGCCGATGCCTTTATCAGAATCCATGCAAACGGTTCCGAGGACAGCAGTGTTCACGGGGCCATGACCCTTTGCCAGACACCCTATAATCCCTATGTTCAGAAATACGAGGAGTCGAAGCTTCTCTCCGTATGCGTTCTGGAGGAGCTCTGCAATATGACGGGGGCCTATCAGCGCAGCATCTGGGAAACGGACACTATGGCGGGAATAAACTGGTCACAGGTTCCATGCACACTTGTTGAGGTCGGATTTATGACCAACAGAGAAGAGGACGAAAAAATGGCAACCGAGGAATACAGAAGCCTCATTGCCGAGGGTCTTGCAAACGGAATAGACAGATATATACTTGAAAGAGCTGCACTGACCGGTGCGGAGTGAGATGATAAAACAGCTGTGCGGAATTCTGCACAGCTGTTTTTGTTAAAGTATTTGACTGGAGGATAACGGGAAAGAAATCTGCCCTCACTTTCCCTAAAAGTACTTGCATTTTTATAGCTTTGCCTTTATACTGATACTAACTGATACTATTTTATATCAATTCGGAGGTCTCCTATGGACGCTGCTCTGTTTACAAAGATGCTGTCGGATAAAAGCATACTGGATTTAAGAAAGCTCGGATATAAATATCCACAGGCCGATATGGGAGAGCTTGTGGAGCTTCTGAAAAACGGTTTCTACCATTCTTTGCCACTAAAAGATTTTTCGGGACAAGAGCTTGTATATCTTGGCAGCACCACACAGGTGCGTCTCTCTGCTGCAAGGGTTCTCCTGACTCCGCAGAACAGCAGCCTACTTTATGGAATAAAGGCCATGGAGGAGGAGATTGCTTCAACATTCACGATTGAACAGGTGGATTTCAACCGTGACAGTGTAAGAAGGATTCTATCCGGTTTTGCCCCGTCGGATGAAAATGAAAATCGCATCTACGGAATGAAAAAAGGTCTGGAGTTTATCAGCAATCCCGCAAATCATATTAGCGAGGAAACGATACATCGCTTATACGAAACAGCTATCGGAGCTTATCTGGATGAAGAAAGCCGCCTGCTCCCGGGTAATTATTATCGGCACGACAGTGTATATATCGTAGGCTCCAGGCTGGAGCACACAGGTCTCCCATGGAAGGAGTTGCCGAAACGCATGGGAGAATTGATTGATTTTATTCGGGAAGATTCCAAAATTGATGACCTTCTGAAGGCGGCACTGATACACTTTTATATTGCATATCTTCATCCGTATTTCGATGGCAACGGAAGAATGGCGCGTCTGGTGCATCTGTGGTATCTGGTGCAGCAGGGATACTCCTCTGCATTATTCATCCCACTTTCGGAATACATCAGTAAAAGTCGCAAGGGATATTACGATGCTTATACTCTGGCAGAGGAAAATATGCACATCAGCGGTTTGCTTGACGCAACTCCGTTTCTTGTATACTTCATTGAGAATGTATATCACAAGCTGAACAGTGCAATCCCTGCTGCACAGACAACAGAGCTTTTCAAGGCTACTCTGTCTCAGGGACAGATTACCGAAAAGGAACATGCACTGTGGGTCTTTGTTCTATCTGCCTATGGAAATACAGATTTTTCCACAAAGCAACTGGAAAAGGATTTCGGCAATGCAGCCTATGCGACAATACGCGGCTTTGTATTGAAATTTGAGAAGATAGGCTTGCTTGACTCCATACAGTACGGAAACCGCAATAAATATCGGGTTCATACGGAATAACGGAGAAAGAGCGGTTTTGTTTTTCCGTATTTCAGATTATCATATACATATTATTTTCCAAAAAAATCTGTTGAATTATTATTATTTTTGCGCTATAATTTCTGTGTGTGTTTGTGCGTTCAGGCGCACCTGTAAAATGAGCAAAAAAATAATCAAAAATACATCTCTCATTTCTGAAAGGAGAAAAACATTATGGGACTTATATCCGCAGCATTAGCCGCTGCCTCCAGCACCTTAGCTGACCAGTGGAAGGAGTTTTGCTACTGTGAGGCCAGGCCCTCAAACGTTCTCGTAACCAAGGGCCAGAAGAGAGTATCCGGACGCTCCTCCAACACCAAGGGCTCCGACAACATTATTTCCAACGGCTCCGTTATCGCTGTTGCAGACGGACAGTGCATGATTATCGTTGAGCAGGGCAAGGTTGTTGAATTCTGTGCAGAGCCCGGCGAGTTCAAGTGGGATGCCTCCACCGAGCCCAGCCTCTTCTCCGGAAAGCTCGGAACCTCCATCATCGAGACCTTCAAGACCATGGGCAAGCGCTTCACCTTCGGCGGTGATACCGGCAAGGACCAGCGCGTTTACTACTTCAATACCAAGGAAATCATCGGAAACAAGTACGGCACTCCCTCCCCTGTTCCCTTCCGCGTCGTTGACGAGAGCGCCGGCATTGATATGGACATCGGTATCCGCTGCTTCGGTGAGTACTCCTACCGCATCTGCGACCCCATTCTTTTCTATGTTAACGTCTGCGGCAATATCTCCTCCGAGTACACCCGCGATTTAATCGAAGGCCAGCTGAAGACCGAGCTTCTCACTGCTCTTCAGCCTGCATTTGCAAAGATTTCCGACCAGGGCATTCGCTATTCCTCTCTTGTCGGTCACACCACCGAGATTTCCAAGGCTCTTAACGAGGTTCTTTCCACCGACTGGAGCGAGAAGCGCGGTATTGAGATTGTCTCCTTCGGTGTTTCCTCTGTAAAGGCAAACGAAGATGACGAGGCAACCATTAAGGAAATGCAGAAGGAAGCCGCATACATGGATCCCACCCGTCTTGCCGCACGTCTCGGCAATGCACAGGCAGAGGCCATGAAGAATGCAGCAAACAACCCCGGTGGTGCAGCAATTGGATTTATGGGCATGAACATGGCCCAGCAGTCCGGTGGAATGAACGTCAACTCCCTCTTCCAGATGGGTCAGCAGCAGGCAGCAGCCGCTCCCGCAGCAGATTCCTGGAAGTGTGCCTGCGGTGCAACCGCAACCGGCAAGTTCTGCCCCGAGTGCGGTGCCAAGAAGCCCGAGCCCAAGGCAGCCGGAGCCTGGACCTGCCCCTCCTGCGGCGCAAGCGCAACAGGCAAGTTCTGCCCCGAGTGCGGTGCCAAGAAGCCCGAGGATGCAGAGGGATGGACCTGCTCCTGCGGTGCTGTAAACAAAGGCAAGTTCTGCGCAGAGTGCGGTGCCAAGAAGCCCGAAGGCGTTCCCCAGTACAAGTGCGACAAGTGCGGCTGGGAGCCTGAGAAGGGCGTAAAGCCCCCCAAGTTCTGCCCCGAGTGCGGTGATCCCTTTGATGACGGAGACATCGTCGGCTAAGCTTTAATAATAACTCAAATATTGTTTACCCCGCAGGCAGCTTGCCTGCGGGGTGTTTATTGGGAGGACAGATTATGCAGATTTCCGTTAAGCACTTTTCCGAGCTTTCCGCAGAGGAGCTTTATGAGATTTACAGACTGAGAGTATCCGTATTTGTTGTGGAGCAAAGCTGTCCCTATCAGGATGTTGACGATGCGGACAAAGAGTCATACCACATTACCCTGCGGGACAGCGAGGGAATTAAGGCCTATGCAAGGGTAATTCCGGCGGGACTTACCTTCGAAACGCCCTCAATAGGAAGGGTTATAGCCGTAGAAAGGCGAAGGGGCCTGGGAACGGAAATCGTTAAGGCTGCAATCGCAGCCGCAAAGGAAAAGCTTGGATCTGAAAAAATCACAATTGAGGCTCAGGTTTACGCAAGCGACTTATACAGAAAGCTCGGCTTTATTCAGACCTCTGAGGAATTTCTCGAGGACGGAATTCCGCATATTCGAATGGAGCTCACATTATAATTATTAATATAAGTTTATAATCAAACAGAAAAAACACCGTTTTTATTGCGCCGGGTGCATCTAAAAACGGTGTTTTTTAATTTGCTGTTTACTTTACAAACATCTTTATCATCTTCAGCATAAGCTGTGAGAAGGGCTGGTAACGCATGGGAAGGTCTAAAAACGTCTTTTTGTCAACAATGCTCTTAATATGAGAGAAGGTCTCAAAGCCCCTCCTTCCGTGATAGGAGACCATACCGCTTTCGCCAACACCTCCGAAGCCCATGGCACTCGTTGCAAGGTGAATGACAGTATCGTTTACACAGCCTCCGCCGAAGGAAATCCGGGAGGTGGCTTTTTCTATATTTCCCTTATCCGACGAGAAAATATATAGGGCAAGAGGACAGGGAAGGCTGCGAAGCTTCTTTACTGCTTCATCGAAATTATCGAAGGTAAGAACAGGCATAAGGGGCCCGAAAATTTCCTGACCCATAACGGCATCGGAGAATGTTACATTATCCATTACCGTAGGTGCAATCTTAAGGGCGGCATCATCGGTTTCACCGCCGAAAACGACCTTGTCGTAATCAATAAGACCTTTTACACGGGCATAATGCTTCTCACTGATTATCTTTCCGTAATCCGGATTTGAAATGGGATTCTTTCCAAACTGCCTTTCGATTTCCTTTTTGACCTCTGCAATAAAGGCATCCTTAACGGAGGCATCCACATACATAAAGTCCGGGGCAACACAGGTCTGACCGAGATTCAGGAATTTACCCCATACTATTCTTCTGGCGGCAAGCTTTATATTGGCGGACTTATCCACAATGCAGGGGCTCTTTCCTCCGAGCTCAAGGGTTACGGGAACGAGGTGCTCACTTGCGGCCTTCATTACCTCTTTTCCCACGGCCTTTGAGCCTGTGAAGAAGATATAATCAACATCCAGAGAGAGAAGGCACTTGTTTTCGGCTCTGCCTCCCAGAACAACCTTTACGTACTCGGGAGGAAAAGCTTCGGAAAGCATTTTTTCCATAACGGCACTTGTGGCGGGAGAATATGCACTGGGCTTTATTATTGCCGTGTTGCCTGCGGCAATTGCATCTGCAAGGGGCTCTAAGGTGAGGAGAATGGGATAGTTCCAGGGGGACATAATGAGAACCGTTCCGTAGGGTGAGGGCTTCTCATAGCTTCTTGAAACATACTGGGCAAGAGGCGTTAAAACTCTCTTTTCCCTTGCATAGCTTTTTATATGCCTGAGCATATGGCTTATCTCGCTTTTGGTAAGGCCTGTTTCACACATATAGCCCTCCTGAAGGCTCTTGCCCAGGTCGGCCTTAAGGGCGGCGGCTATTTCATCCTCGTATTTTTCGATTATGGCATAGAGCTTTTTAAGAGCGTTTATTCTGAAGCTTAAATCCAGAGTTTCGCCCTTTGCGAAATACTCCTTCTGCTCATTCAATAAAGACAGTGCTTCGGCTTCGGTCATATCAGCAGGCTCCTCCTCTTATATATACTTCTCTGAGACGGTCTTTTCCCCAGAGTACGGGAACGGGATACAGGGGATTTGCCTCCTTATCCGCAAAGGCGACCATTTCATCCACATCGGAAAGCTTAATTCCCTCCATCTTCTCGGGAATACCGAGGCGGGCATTGAGCTCCTTTATCATCTTTATAAAGAGCTTTGCGGTATCCTCGTCGCTCATTGTCTCTTTAATTACATCTGCCTTTCTTGCAAGGTCGGCAAGCTTTTTATATGCAGCCTCTCCGTACATATCCAGAACAATGGGCAGGAAAACGGCATTGGTAAGGCCGTGGGGCATATTGTACTTTCCGCTGAGAGAATGGGAAACGGCGTGAACATAGCCCACATAGGAGCGGGTGAAGGCTCTTCCCGCAAGATGAGCGGCATATATCATATTCTTCTCGGCATCTATGCTTGTGTGGTCTGCAGCAGCCTCGACATTTTCGAAAATAAGCTTCGTTGCCTTGATGGCATCGTCTCTTGTCTGCTTATTGGTGCTGCGGCCGACATAAACCTCAACTGCATGAACAAGGGCGTCCATTCCTGTTCCCGCAGCTATGTGTCGGGGAAGACTTCGCAGAGTGGAGGCATCGAGGACGGCGTATTCGGGGATAAGAGCAAAGGACATAATTGCGAATTTATGCTTTGTCTTTTCATCAACAACAACTGCAGCGAGAGTTGCCTCTGAGCCTGTTCCGGCTGTTGTGGGAATAGCAAAAAGGCACGGTATTTTTTTATGAATCTTCATAATTCCGCCAAGCTGAGCAAGGCTTCTGTCCGGACGGGCAGCCTTTGCGCCCACGGCCTTTGCCACATCAATGGGAGAGCCGCCGCCGATGCAGATTATACAATCGCATCCGTTTGCCCTGTATATTTCATAGGCCTTCATAGCAAGCTCAATCGTGGGGTTAGGCACACATTCATCGAAAATAACATATGATATTTCATCGCTCTGAAGGCTCTCCTGAAGAGGCTTTGCAAGGCCGAAGGACATAATGGACTTATCGGTTACTATAAGAGGACATTTTAAGCTCTGCTGCTTAAGGACAGAGGGGATGTCTCTCATATCATTGAGTATTTTCGGGTTACGGTATGGCAGAATGGGAAGGGCTATTCTGAATCCGAGCTGGAACACACGGCAATACACTTTTTTGGCTATATTCATAGGTTTTCTCCTGTTATTATCACTAAACTATCGTATATTTTTACCACAAATCGGAAAAGCATTCAACCGTTATTCTGTGCTCAAAGACAAGTTTATATTGATTCAATAAAAGAAAACATAATCTGTCGGATTATTTGCTCATAATGACGGAAAAAGTAAGCCGGAAAAGCACAATAAATGCTCCTGTTTTCTTATATTTACAGCCAACAAAAATTTTACCCAAAAAGAAAAGTTTTTTCTTGACAAATCTAATCTATAGTATTAGATTATCTGCTTGTATAAACAGGATGATAATTGCATTTTGCAAGAAATAAACTCACGAGAAACAAGCAATTGTGCTTATACAGGCAAGGTTAATGCATATTTTCTTATTATTCTTATTACTATTGCAGGTATTTATCATCCATTAAAAAAAGAGGAGGATATCCCACATGAACGGACTTTTGGTAATGCTTATTGCCATCGTCGTGCTGGGCGGCGCCTATCTGTTATACGGCCGCTGGCTGGCAAAAACCTGGGGAATTGACCCCAAAGCAAAGACCCCCGCTTATGAGCTGCAGGACGGAGTTGACTATGAGCCTGCAGACACCGCTGTTGTTTTCGGACATCAGTTTGCATCCATTGCAGGTGCAGGCCCCATTAACGGACCTATTCAGGCCGCAGTTTTCGGTTGGGTCCCCGTACTTCTCTGGATACTTGTCGGCGGCGTTTTCTTCGGCGCTGTACAGGACTTCTCCGCTATGTACGCATCTGTTAAGAACAAGGGTCGTACAATCGGCTACATTATCGAAGAATATATAGGAAAGCTCGGCAAGCGCCTCTTCCTTCTCTTCTGCTGGCTCTTCTGCATTCTCGTTGTCGCTGCTTTTGCCGACGTTGTTGCAGGAACCTTCAACGGCTTCAACGCCGAGGGCGCACACATTGTAGCAAACGGCTCTGTTGCAACCACCTCCATGCTCTTCATCGTTGAGGCTGTTGCTCTCGGCTGCCTGCTTCGTTTCTCCAAGCTCAACAAGTGGGTCAACACCATTATCGCAATTGCCCTTCTTGTTGCAGGTATTGCAGTCGGTCTTGCCGCTCCCATTTTCGTTAAGTCAGGCACCTGGCACATTCTCATCTTCATCTACATTCTCATTGCTTCCGTTGTTCCCGTATGGGCTCTTCTTCAGCCCCGTGATTACCTGAACAGCTACCTTCTTGTATTCATGATTCTCGCCAGCGTTGTCGGCGTTGTAATCACCAATCCCAGCATCAACCTCCCCGCTTTCACCAGCTTCAAGGTTGAGGGCATGGGCAACATGTTCCCTGTTCTCTTTGTTACCATCGCATGCGGTGCTGTTTCCGGTTTCCACAGCCTTGTTTCCTCCGGTACAGCCTCCAAGCAGATTAAGAATGAGAAGCACATGCTTCCCGTTTCCTATGGTGCAATGCTCCTTGAGTCCATGCTCGCAGTTATCGCTCTTATCGCTGTTGCAAGCTTTGCAACCGGCGAGGCTGCTGCTGCAGGCTACAACACCCCCGCACAGATTTTCGCCGGCGGCGTTGCAAACTTCCTTGCTGAGCTCGGACTTCCCCACAACGTAATCTTCACCCTCATCAACCTCGCAGTTTCCGCCTTTGCTCTTACCTCTCTCGACTCCGTTGCACGTATCGGCAGACTTTCCTTCCAGGAGCTCTTCCTCGATTCCAGCATCGATGACGATAAGATGGAGCCCTGGCGCAAGGTTCTTACCAATAAGTACTTCGCAACCATTATCACCCTCGTACTTGCTTACCTTCTTGCAAAGCTCGGCTACAAGAACATCTGGCCTCTCTTCGGCTCTGCAAACCAGCTCCTCAGTGCTCTTGCTCTTATCGCCTGCGCTGTTTACTTCAAGAAGACAGACCGCAAGGGCTGGATGCTCTGGGTTCCCATGGTTATCATGCTCTGCGTAACTCTTACCGCTCTTGTACAGAAGATTATCAGCCTCATCGGCAATCCCACTCCCGGCAATCTTCTCCAGCTTGCATTCGCTATCGCCCTTACAATTCTCGGCGTTATCGTTGCAGCCCTCGGTGTAAAGCGTCTTACCGAGACCAAGAAGGCATAAGCCCTTCCGGCTGAGAAATAACCACAAACATAGAAACAACCTCTGCAGAGTAAAAATCCGCAGAGGTTGTTTTTTATTATATTGGCTTTATCAGCCGATAATCTCGTCCTTGATTCCCATAACCTCGGGCTTAAAGAGTCTTGCATCCATAAGCTTAAGGTCCTTGGAGATAAGAGGCTTGAATGCCATCTTATCAAGAACATCTCTGTTAAGGTCAACACCGGGTGCAATCTCGATGAGCTCAAGACCGTCGGGAGTGAGTCTGAATACAGCACGCTCGGTTATGTACATAACCTCCTGGCCGAGCTTCCGAGCATACTCACCGGAGAAGGTAATCTGCTCAACATTCTTTACGAACTTAACATCGCCGTCGGAGATGATATTAAGACCGCCGTCTGCACACTCGATATTTGCCTTGAGGCCCTTTGCCTTGTTGGTGGCAGTGAAGTTACCCATAAGGAAGAGCTTCTTTGCATTCTGGGAAATATCGATGTATCCGCCGGCACCGATAGAACGGCCTGCGAACTTGGAAACGTTTACATTACCGTGCTCGTCAAACTCGGCACCGCCGAGGAAGGCCATATCAAGCATACCGCCGTCATACATATCAATGGTATCGGTCTGTGAGAAGATGCAGTCGGCATTGGCAACACCGGGGAAGGAAAGCCCCTCCTGAACCTGACCGCCCATAGGGCCAGACTCGACAGAGCAGGTAAGGAAGCTGCTCATTCCCTCTTCTGCGGCAATGGAGCCTATTCCGGAGGGAATACCGGAGCCGAGGTTTACAATAACGCCGGGACGAAGCTCCATGGCTGCGCGGCGGGCAATTACCTTACGCATGGTAAGGGGCAGAACCTTTGTTGCGTTGCCGGCCAGCTTCTGCTCACCGGAGAGCTCGGGACGGTACTTCATTGTTGCATAGCACTGACGGCTGTTCATGGGATCCTCGGCAACAACGATGTAATCAACAAGCTTGTTATGGATACGGATGTCACGGGTCTTGAGGGAGTTGCGGGGAACAACAGCCTCAACCTGAGCAATAACGATACCGCCGTTGTTGTGTGCGGCAACCGCAACCTCAAGCTCTGTACCTACAATACCCTCGTGAATCATGGAGAGGTTTCCGTCTTCATCGGCATAGGTTGCGCGGATAAAGGCAACATCTGCGGGGGGAGTCTTGTAGAAGAGGTACTCCTCGCCGTCGATATTCATAAGCTCAACAACCTTCATTCCGTCCTTGGACTTCTGGTTGAAGCAGCATCCGTCATTTCGGGGATCTGCAAAGGTGTGAAGACCTACCTTTGTGAGAAGTCCGGGACGCTTGCCTGCGGCACAGCGGAAAAGGTTGCACATAACTCCCATGGGAGGCATATAGCAGAAGATTTCGTTTCTGTCTGCCATATATGCAAGAGCATGAGCATCGGTAAGATTACCTACCCAGAGGGTCTTAATCAAGCCGGGGGCACGCATCTTGTTGGGGCCCAGGTTAAAGCCCTTGTAGGGCTCCATGGAGTCGGTCTTATCGCCGGGGGTAATTCCGCATACGAATGTAATATCCTTGGGGTGACCCTCACGCTCATAGCGGTCGGCAAGACCGGAATAGAGCTCTTCGGGAGAACCGAGAGAGCCGAAGCCGCCGGATATAACGGCGCACTCGTCGGGAATTAAGCTCATTGCCTCTTCAAGGCTTACAAATTTAGACATAGGTTATATCCTTTTTCCAATCTGATTATCTGTATGTGGAATCCTCGTCGTAGGAATCCTTCATAACGATGGAGCAATGGAAGATAGGTCTGTCAACTCTGAGGATACGCATAGGATTGTGACGGAGACCTGCGGGAACATAAATCATAGTGGACTTTGTGAGAAGGTGGGGCTCGCCCTCGATGGAGAACTCAATCTCGCCGCCGAGGTCATAGGGGTTCTTCTCATCGGAGGAGAAGAAGCAGACGAGCTCACTGGTATCGTCATGCTTGTGCTCGGTGAAAATGGGGTCACGCTCGGGAACGGCAGTGTACCATGCGGTATTCATCTGGAAAGCACCGGGGCATACATTTCCGTCCATCCAGAGAATACGATGGGCAAACTTATCGTAAATCTTCTTGAAATCTCCGTCCATTGCGGGGCCGGGAGAGGTCTGAACAAAATACTTGGCGAACTCGCCGCCTTCGTTATTCATGAAAGCCATATCTAATCTCCTTAATTATTATTGATTACTTGCACTCTTCGGTGGGAAGGGGCCAGTTAATGAAGCCCCAGTAGGGAGCATTAACCTTCTTCTGGTACTCGACCATATCAACGCCGTTCCAGTCATAGAAGCCCTTCTTGGTGGGAGACTTTGCACCCCAGGCATCCTCGCTCTCTGCCTTCTCGCGAATTGCGGCAGGAGCACCGTCCCAGCGGGGAAGGATGGGGAATACGGCATTGCAGGTGGTGATATTGAGCTTGTAGCCGCCGTTATCGAAGTGATCGAAAATTCCGATGGAGCTGTAACGGGGGCAGAAGCTGTAATTCAGGCAGTTATCGATGTCCTTGGGATCGCAGACGCCCTGCTCAACAAGGTTGAGTGCTGCGGCCCAAAGAGCAAACTGGAGGTAGTTTCCGATGAATCCGGGGTTGGGCTTCTTGAGAGTGGAGGGCTTTCTGTCAAGCTTGGCAAGGACCTCCTTGACGTAATCAACAACACCGTCGGCGGTCTTCTCGGAGTAGCAAAGCTCAAAGTAAGGAACCATGTGAACGGGGTTGAAGGGATGGGTTACGATGATTCTGTCGGCATACTTTTCAGCAGCGGAAGCAAGAGCATCGGGAAGGATGGAGGAGGAGCAGGAGCCGATTGCCTTAACATTGGGGCAGTTTTCCTCAATCTGCTTAAAGCACTCTCTCTTCATATCGAGATTCTCGGCAATAGCCTCGAAAATGAACTCGCACTCGGCAAGTCCGGCGTAGCTTGTGGAGAACTTGAGGTAGCTTGCGCAGATGTTTGCCTGCTCTTTTGTGAGAATGCCCTGAGCAATCATCTCATCGTACATTCTGTCATAATCTGCCTTGTACTGAGGAATCTTTGCCTCATTTCTGACATAGCAGATGGTCTTATAGCCGTGCATTGTGGAAAGAACGGCGGTGGAGTTGCCGATCATTCCGAGACCTACAATGCCTATTACCAGATCATTCATTATGATTTTCCTTTCAATTTCAAATAAGGCCCCGGTATCTGCCGGGGCCTTACGAAGTTTTATTGTTAAGCCCTTACAGGCCTCCCGTAATTATCAGATGTTGCCTCTTACGTGAGCGGTGTCCTTGAGACGTGCAATGCCGAGCATATCACGTGCCTCATCGGGAGTCATAACTTCCATATCGAGCTCGTGGATGATGCGAACGATACGATCAACAAGCTGAGCATTGGACTCTGCAGGCTGATGGTAGCTGTAGTTGATGTTGTCCTCCATACCGGTACGGATGCCGGTACCACGGAGCATTGCGTAAACGGTACCGGTGAGCTGAGTTGCGCCGATAGCCATGGTGGTTACATCGATGGGCTTCTTAACCTGTGCAGCCTGTGCAGCGGAGAGGCAGAGGTTGTACATGAAGTCGATGTTCTGCTGAGTGCAGGAGATAGCACCCTGAGAAACCTTATCCATACCCATAACGAGGGTGAGGGATACGGGATCGTCAAGAACTCCGGCGGGGTAGAGATATCTGAAAACATCCTCGATAGCGGTGGGATCGAAAACCTCGATTTCGGCCTTGATGCCCATATCCTTGATGCGCTGAGCGGTCTTTACGAGCCACTTGCGGGTCCACATGTATATGAACTCGAGCTCACCCCAGGTGGTGGTCATAAGAGAGCAGTCAAGAGAGCACATCTCGGGCCAGCAGTTGGGATCCTTCATATCGAGAACGCCGAGGCCGTCATCGGTCTGAGCGTTGTCACGGGTTGCGGGAGCGGAGGAGTTCTGAACGATGATACCGTGATCACCGCACTTTGCGCGGATACCTGCGTTGATTTCTGCAAAAATCTCACCGTCGTTGCAGGACTTGCCGGCCTTGTTGCGGGCGTGGCAGTGAACGATGGTTGCACCGGAGTTGAAGCAGTCATAAGCGGAAGCGATGATTTCATCGGGCTGCTCGGGAAGGTTGGGGTTCTGATCCTTACCCTGGAAGTTACCGGTCTGAGCGACGGTTAAACAAACTTTTCTTTTTTCGAAAGCCATGGTGTTTGGTTCCTTTCCTTGTGTCGTTTATAAATAATATTTATTATTTGCGATAGAAACAGATATAGCTTTATAATTATAAGCAAAAGGGTACTAAAAATCAAGATTTTTCCTTACTTTTTGCATTTGACTTTGTTATTGTAAAAAAAAGAAAGCTTATGATAAAACCGAAAATTCCGAAATCGGGCAGGCAACAGACCCCCGGATTTCGGAATTTCGGCTTTTTATTTTCAGTTCAGTGCTCCGTAGAATCTCTGAATCTCTTCCAGCAGGTCATCATCCCATGTGTATCCCAGATCGTAAAACAGTTCCGAGGCACTGATATCGGGCTCTTCGGAGTATTCTGTGAACACCATTATACAGCCTTCAGCCGGAACCAGGATAACTACGGAATTTCCGACAATCTCAAGACTTGCCGGTGTATCATCGAGAAGAAAATTTCCGTCTGCATCTACACTTGTCTCAAGATCGATATCGTCAGCGCTCAGAAGTATTTTTCCGTTTTCCCCTATAATGATGTAAATATCATTAACGCTCTGGTCGCTTTCGGAAAGCATATATTCGAGGAATTCCTTATCCATTGCACCCTCACCGTCAAAAGCAATACTGCTGAGAGGGATAGCATCGCTTTTGTCAAACTCGGGAACCTTTTCCTCTCCGCCGGGATGAATAAGGTCCTCAACACAGTTTTTGAAATCCTCGGAGGAATGAATATCATCCCGTCCGAGAGCAGAGCCGGCAGCAGTGCTTATTGCTTCTCCGCTGCAGACATTGTCTGTAACAAGTCTGTCGGACAGGCAGAGATTGCTGTTCTTTATTCCGGCGGCAAGAGCAAGGAAGGAAACAAGCGCAACATCTGCACGCAGGAAATTATCTCTGTCAATAAGTTCGGGCGAATATATTCTGAGTTTTTCTCCGAGGGTATAGGGATTATTCCAGACAAAGTCGCCGTTTGGTCCGTCCGAATAGCCCAGAGCCCTTAGGACAAAAGTCATATAGACCTCGGCCCCCGCATCCCCGTTACCGAAAGAAGTATCGGATACACCTTTTGTAAGCCCCTCATTATATGCATAGGCAACATAAGCATTTGCCCATGGGGGGACATCCGTAAAGGGATGTTTTCGCGTTTCGGCACGGGCCTCAGCATCCTTTCCGAGAAGTCTTATAAGCATTATAACAGCCTCAATGCGGGTAGGGGCACGTCCGAGAGCAAAGTCCGTATCACTTACGCCTTTGAAAAGACCGAGCTGCTTCAGGGCAATTGCGGCAGATTCATGGAGGGAAAGGTCTCTTTCCGCATACACACACATTGAGAAAGATGAAAAGACAAGGACAAGTGCCAGAATTAAAGAGAGTATTTTTTTCATATTTTCCGTTACCTTTCACATAATGGCAAAAGAGCTTTCTTATACCTCGGGCAAATGGCCTACAAGCCATGCCCCCACATCACTCATTACCTCTTCCTTGCCGTATTCATTGAGAATCTCATGGCGGCAGTCGGGGTAAAGCTTGAGAGTTACGTCCGAAATGCCTGCGGCGATAAATTTCTTATAGGCTCTTATTACGCCCTTTCCGTTTTCACCGACAGGGTCCTTCTCACCGGAAATGAACAGAACGGGAAGCTCCTTATTGATTCTGCCTATATTGGAGGCTTTGGAAATAAACTCAATTCCGCCCATCATATCCCTGAAAAGCCCTGCGGCGGGAATAAAACCGCACAGGGGGTCCTCAAGGTATTTATCGACAATCTCAGGGTCACGGGAAAGCCAGTCGGCAACGGTTCTTGTCTCGTCAAACTGCTTTATGTAATTTCCGAAGGCTATGTTGTTGAGAAGCTCGGATTTGTATTTGGCTCCGTTTTTCTTTATTTCAATTCCCGAAAGGAGCTTTCCGGCGGCAACCAGAGCACCCGCCTGCTGACCCGTTCCGCAGATTACAGTTCCTGTAAGACCTGTTCTGAAGCGGATAATATAGGTTCTTGCGAGGAAGGAGCCCATAGAATGGCCGAAAAGGAAGTAAGGAAGACCGGGGTAAGTACGGGCTGTCATATCGTGGAGAGTTTTCATATCCGAGATAACCTTTTCCCAGCCGTTTTCTTCGGCAAAAAATCCGAGGTTCTCTTCTTCCTTAAAGCTCTCACCGTGGCCGAGATGGTCATTGCCGACGGCAACAAAGCCCTTTGAGGCAAGATACTCCATAAAGCCGTCGTAACGCCTTATATGCTCCGCAATACCGTGGGCAAGCTGGACAACACCCTTTATCTCTCCGTCCGGAGTACAGCATCGGACATGAATATCTGTTTTGCCGTCCGAGGACAGAAATGAATAATCACTGAATGAAGACATAAGAAAAACCTCCCTCTATTGTAAATACGTCGCAGAGCTTATCTGCGCCTTTTAAAAAACTCCTCCGTGAGCCTTCTGCACTCATCCTCCAGAATGCCTGCATAGATTACGGTTTTAACGCCGTAGTTTTCGGAAAACAGGTCCACAACACTGCCGGCAGAGCCTGTATTGGGCTCTCTGGCGCCGAAAACGAGAGTGCCTATCCGTGCATTTATAAGAGCACCGGCACACATCGGGCATGGCTCAACCGTCACAAAGGCCGTGCATTCATTGAGGCGCCAGTCACCGAGCGCCCTGCACGCCTCCTCGATTGCGGCAATTTCCGCGTGTCCCGTAACAAGGCGGCTATGCTCTCTTGTATTTCTGCCCTGCCCTATTATTTTTCCGTTTCCGTCCGCAATAACGCAGCCTATGGGAATTTCCCCCTCGGAAAAGGCCTCACGTGCAAGGCAAAGTGCCTTGTTCATATATTTATCAAAGTCTTCGTATTTTATCATAGCTTCACCGATTTCCGTTATTAGGGATATTCTACCCCACATTCCGAATAATGGCAAGGTTTTTGAGAAATTTACAATTACTGTATTTTAGGGCGTTTGAGCATCCTGACTTTGTTAAAATATTCATCTTTTCTTGACTTTGCCTTATGCATTTTATATAATTATCAGGAAAATATATTGATTATTATCACCTTAGATAAACAAAAAAACGGAGGAAAAACAAATGACCAAGGAAGAAAAGATTCAGCTTGCCGTTGATGCCGCCATGGAGGCACAGATAAGAGATGATATCTGCGCAAGAAGTGCCATGCACGGCCTCAGGCAGATTTTTGATTTTATTCCCGTTGAACTGGAAACTGCCAGTCTCTCCCTTGCAGGTGGCTGCGGCTCATCCTCGGGAAGCTGCGGAGCTTACTGCGCAGGACTTCTGGCCGTCGGAATGAAGTACAACTCAACCATGGAGGAAGAAAAGACCAATCCCGATGCCGTTGAGCTCGGCTGCAGAAAATTCTCCGAATTCCGTGACCGTTTCAAAAATGCCCTCGGAGCGACCACCTGCCCCGAGCTGCACAAGAAGACCTACGGAAGAAGCTTTCAGCTTGACGACCCCAAGGAGTTTGAGGAATTCATCGGCTACGAGGGACACGAGCGTATGTGTGCGGCAGTTGTAGGCGATGCCGTCAGGGTAGCAGCCGAGATGCTTCTGGAGGATGAGGAATAATGAAAATTGCAGTTATCGGCGGAGTTGCCGCCGGAGCTTCTGCCGCCTGCAGAGCAAGAAGAGTCAATGACGATGCCGAAATAACCGTATTTGAGCGCGGTGGCTACGTTTCTTTTGCAAACTGCGGTCTTCCCTACTATGTCGCAGGCGAAATTGAGGACAGAGAGGAGCTTCTTCTTGTTACTCCCGAGGACTTCAGGGAGCAGTTTAACATCGATGTTAAAATTCATCACAACATTACAAAAATCAACAGAGAAGAAAAAACTCTGAATATCAGCACTCCCTCCGGGGATATTGTATTCCCCTACGATAAGCTTATCATAGCCCCCGGCTGTGACCCCATTATTCCCCCTATTCCGGGAAAAGACCTTCCGGGAGTAAACACCGTTTTCACAATATCCGATGTTGACACCATTGTTTCTCTCGTCGGCGGAGGAGTTAAGGATGCCCTAATTGTGGGAGGCGGCTTTATCGGCCTTGAAACCGCAGAGGCCCTTCTTCACAGAGGACTGAATGTCACTCTGGTCGAAATGAGAAATAAGCTTATGACCATATTCGACGATGAGTTTTCCATTCCCATGCAGGCTCATCTCGAGGATGCAGGACTTAAAATAAAGCTTGAAACCAGCGTTAAGGAAATCCGCGGAAACGGTAAGGCAGAGACTGCCGTTCTTTCCGACGGAGAGGAAATTCCCGCGCAGCTTGTTATTCTTGCAGCCGGCTTAAAGCCGAACACAGCCCTTGCCTCCGACTGCGGTCTTAAGCTGGGAGAAACCGGCGCAATTTACGTAAACGAATATATGCAGACAAGCGATGAGAACATTTTTGCAGCGGGAGATGCAGTTGAGTCTGTTCATATGGTATCCGGAAAGCCCATTCGCGTATCTCTTGCAAATGCCGCAAACAGGCAGGGCAGAGTTGCGGGAAACAATGCCGCCTCCGATGAAAAGCTCCGCTTTAAGGGAACCTTAGCCAGCTCCGTTATCCGCCTTCATGATCTCACCTTTGCGAGAACAGGACTTTCCGAGGACGAGTGCAGGGTTCTTGGCTATGATTACTTCCCAGCATATGTTCCCACCTCCGCACATGCCTCCTATTATCCCGAAAGCGGCTGGATGATTCTCAAGGTTATGGTTGAGAATAAAACAGGAAAGCTTCTCGGCGCTCAGTGCTGCGGTGACCGTGGCGTTGAAAAGCGCATTGACGTCCTTGCAACCGCAATTTATGCAGGCCTCAAAGCAGAAGACCTTGAGTCCCTTGACCTTTGCTACGCTCCCCCCTACTCCTCCGCAAAGGGCCCGGAGAATATGGCCGGATACATTACCGCCAATGTTATAAGAGGATTTACAAAGCTGACTACTCCTTTTGAGTACAGGGAGCTTATGGAAAAAACAGGGGCTGAGCTCATTGACGTCCGAAGTGATGAGGAGTGGGATGAGGGCTTTATTCCCGGGGCAAAGCATGTTCCCCTTGGCGATATCCGCAAAAACCCCGAAATTCTCCCCAAGGGCAAGCCCTATATCATTTACTGCGGTGTCGGAAAGCGCGCGCACATTGCCTGCTGCATCCTTAAAAACCACGGCTATGACGTATATAACATGTCCGGCTCATGGAATGTATATACAATGGATGTATAAACATAATCAATAATGACAAAACCCGCCCAGGCTTTAGGGCAGTGTTCATAGAACAGTAATACTGAAAAATGAGCACTGTTGTTATAGGGCCGGCTAAGAAAAAGTGAAGCGTGATATTCCATACCATTACGGTGTGGCGTATCACGCTTTTATTTTTTGCCTGGATAAAACGAAAGATGTATGAATATTTACGAACCTTTTACGCTTCACTGGTTTTGAATTTTACAACGAACTTCTACAATTTCAACTGTGATCAAGAGTTCAACAAATATCAGACGAATCACAGGAGGTTCTAAATGAAACGTAAAATTATGAAAACATTGGCTATTGGAGCTGCAATCGTCATGATCGTCGGCTCACTTGCCGGATGCAGTAAATCCGCAGATTCAAATGCATCTCTGACAGGTAAAATTTCCATTGCCGGTTCTACCTCGATGGAAAAACTGTGTGAGGCAATGAGCGAAAGCTTTATGGAAGCATATCCTGACATTAACGTAACTGTGGAATACACCGGCTCAGGTGCAGGTATTGAGTCTTTGACTCAGGGTAGTATCGACATTGGCAATGCATCCCGTGGCCTTAAGGACGGTGAAAAAGGACAGGGTGCTGTAGAGAACATCGTTGCCATTGATGGTATCGCAGTGATCACCGATAAGGCGAATACCGTTGCAGATCTTACCAGCGAGCAGCTGGCATCTATTTATACCGGAGAAGTTACGAACTGGAGCGAGTTTGGCGGCAGTGATGAGGCAATTGTTGTCATCGGTCGTGAGGCAGGTTCCGGTACCAGAAGCGCTTTTGAGGAGTTGCTTAAGGTAGAGGATACATGTAAGTATGCGCAGGAACTGGATTCCACCGGTGCAGTGCTGGCAAAAGTTGCCTCTACTCCGGGTGCAATCGGTTATGTATCTCTGGATGTGGTAGATGATACCGTAACCGCAGTATCCCTGAATGGTGCTCCGGCAACAGAAGAAAGTATTCTTGCAGGCGAGTATCTTCTCTCCAGACCGTTTGTTATGGCAACCATGGGAGAAATCTCAGAGCAGAACGAATTAGTGCAGACCTGGTTTGCTTATATCGCATCCGAGGAGGGCAAGAGTGTCATTACCGATCTTGGACTGATCCTTCCACAGTAAGGGAGAAACGCTTATGACAAACAAAGCAAAGATAAATACTATCGAAAACGCAGCAAAATATGTATTTACACTATGTGCAGTACTTGCCGTCTTTGCAGTTTGTTCCATTACGATCTATATGGTTGCAAAGGGCACTCCGGCATTCGCCAATGTCGGAGTGTCTGAGCTTTTATTCGGAACGCTTTGGAAACCGACTGCATCGAATGCCTCTTACGGAATTATGTACATCATCCTATCCTCCATTGTAGGAACCGGTGCCAGTGTACTGATCGGCATTCCGGTAGGATTGTTTACAGCTGTATTTCTGACAGAAATA
>JAKSPP010000080.1 GCA_024404735.1 Oscillospiraceae bacterium
ATGAATCGAAGCGCGGTGTATTGTTTGGTGTTGGGCTTGGTGCGGTTGTAGCGGCAATCATTCTCTATGTGATTTTCAGAAAAGAGAATTCACCCGTTGAGGCAGGTAAGAGAACAGAGGTTAAAAACTATTTTCCTTCCTATATGCTCCTTTTAACGGTTCTTCTTCTCATTGCGGCATCGTTCTTCCCCAACAGACCCTCTCTGACAAACGGTATTATCTGTACGGTTCTTATGATAGCATGTGTCGTGCAGAACTATTTCAGAACAAAAACCCTTAAAGGCTTTACCCGTGCCTTTACGGAAATAGATTTTGAGACATGTCTGCTTCTTCTTGGCCTTTTTATCGTTGTAGGAGGTATAACGGCCGCAGGTGTGGTTGATGCCATTGCAAGGCTATTTGCAAAGGTAGGCAACGGAAATGTGTTTCTCATCTATACAATTGTTGTATGGGCAAGTGTAATAATCTCTGCCTTTATAGATAACATTCCTTATGTTGCAACGATGCTCCCCGTTATGCAGGGCCTTGCATCGGAGATGGGCCTTGACCCGACGGTTTTGTATTTCGGTCTCCTTATCGGGGCAACTCTCGGAGGAAACCTTACCCCTGTGGGAGCTTCCGCAAATATTACAGGCATCGGTATGCTCCGCAAGGAGGGCTGTGAGGTAAGAAATACCGACTTTATGAAAATCGGCGTTCCATTTACTCTTGCGGCAGTAGTTACGGGCTATCTGTTTGTCTGGTTTTTCTACGGAGTATGATTTCACTTTAATATACAGATAATTATGGAGGTTCAATCTATGTATAAATTCAAAAGTGTCTCTCCGCGAATGAAGCTTATGCACGAAAAAGTGCGCGAGCGTGTATATTATGTTGATTGTGAGCGTTCAATCATTACTACGGAAGCAAGCAAAAAATACGAGTATGCCCTTCCCACAATAAAGAATGCCCTGATTTTCAGAGAGCTGTGTGAAAGACAGACGGTCAGGGTAGAGGACTGGGAATTACTTGTTGCCAACAATACAAAGTACTTCTGTGGAATAAGAATAGACCCACGATGGGGAAGCGGAGGCGGCCCCGGAGCCTTCTATGTCCATTGTGCGGACAGTGGTGCGTGGCCTAAAGGAGAGGACGGAAATTACCACAACCCCGAATCCGATGAGCTCAGGATTGTAATGAAGTCCGAAGATGTTGAGGGCCTTCGCGGCCTTATTCCTTACTGGCAGGGAAAAGGACTTGATGAAATTGCCAGAGCCTGGCATCCGGAGGGCTTTGACGAGCTTGAAAAGCTTGGAGTTCGTTCCTTCGGTGAAAACGGTCCTATGGCGATGATGCCTGCCGGACATTCAACCCCGGGACATGAAAAAATACTCAGAGTCGGTTACGCGGCAATAAAGGCAGAAGCCAGAGCCTGGCTTGATGAGCACAAGAACAATATGATGGGTGACGATGCAGAGAAATGCATTTTCTACTCATCCGTTGAAATCGTCTGTGACGGAGCCATTACTCTTCTTAAGCGTTATGGTCTTGCATGTTACGAAAAGGCTAAAGAAGAAAAAGATGAGAAGCGTCGGGCCGAGCTTATTAAAATGGGAGACAATCTCATCCACATCTCGGAAAAGCCCGCCGAGACATTCCACCAGGCATGTCAGCAGACTCTGCTTTATGAGTATATGATTACTATGGCCGGAATGGGAGACATAGGCTCATTCGGTCGTTTTGACCAGTATACCTGGCCATATCTTAAGTCGGATCTTGAGAAGGGCATATTAACCGAAGAAGAGGCTCAGGAGATAGTTGACTGCTTCTTTATGAAGGTTAACAGCTTCTATAATGGCGGAACGGGCCCTCTTGTTGTTATCATCGGAATAGGCAATACCTACCTTCATACAACAGTGGGAGGCGTTAATCCGGACACAGGTGAGGACGCATCAAATCCCGTTACCTATATGGTTCTCGAAACTCTCGGCCGACTCTCTCTGCATGACCCCACGGTATCTCTCCGTGTCAATAAGAACACCCCGGAAAAGCTGTGGGAGTGTGCCATTGAAGTAAACAAAATTGTCGGCGGTCTGCCTCTTTTCCAGAACGATGAGGTCATTATTCCCGCTGCTCAGCGTGAGCTTGGTTTCTCTCTCCGTGATGCCAGAGACTACGCACTTATTGGCTGCCAGGAAATAACAGGCTCCGGTAATGACTATGCTGCCGGAAACGGAACCAATCCTCCTGAGGCCTATACCCAGTATTCAACCATTCTCAATATGGCAATCAATAATGGTAAAAATCCCTTTAACGGAGCTCAGTGTGAGGTTAAAACAGGCTATCTTTATGAGATGAATTCGATTGAAGAGGTTAAGGAGGCTTTTGTAAAGATTGCTTCCTATGTTCTTAAGGCACAGGTAAGCCTTGAAAACTTCATTGAGAGCATTTATATGCACTATGACAGATATCCGATTCTTTCAATTTCCATGGAGGGATGTATGGAAAGCGGAAAGGATGTAGTATGCGGTGGTGCAAAATATAACTCCTTCGGCTCTACTGCCGTCGGTCTTGCGACCGTTGCCGACAGTATAACCACAATAAAGTATATGTGCTTTGATAAGAAGCTATGTACAACAAGAGAACTTTATGATGCTGTAATGGCAAACTGGGAAGGCTATGAAGAGCTCCGCCAGAAGGTTTTAAGCTTAGTTCCTCACTTCGGCAATGCCGATGATTATGCCGACTGCGAAATGAAGTGGGTTACAGAAGCCTATTATAACATCTGTAAGGAGTGCTCCTCTGCCCGCTCAAAGATATTTAAGGGTGGCCTTTACGGTGCTGCAAGTCACGTTTCTCAGGGCTATACAACATGGGCAACTCCGGACGGAAGAAAAACGGGAATGCCCCTTGCCGATGCTGCTTCTCCCGCACAGGGCCGTGATAAGCTCGGCCCCACAGCCGTCCTGAAGTCTGCGCTTTGTTATGACCACAGTAAGTTTATGAACGGCCTTGCACTTAATATCCGCATTCATCCTACAGTCCTTTCCGGAGCCGACGGCATTGAAAAGGTCAGGGATTTGACAAGAAGCTATCTCGATGCAGGCGGAATGGAGGTCCAGTACAATATTGTGTCCACAGAAACCCTGCGTAAGGCACAGGAAAATCCCACTGAATACAGAGATCTTGTTGTCCGTATAGCAGGCTATTCCGCATATTTTGTTGAATTGTCCCACGACTGTCAGAATGATGTTATTTCCAGAAATGAACATTCTTTTTGATTTTTTATTTGATTTTTAAGATTAAAACCATTATACTGTCGTTGAAAGCAGTATAATGGTTTTTGTTTTTTGTATAATAAGCACAAAAGTGATTTAGTATCCGGTATACGTCAATTTCAAATAATTGTTTGGAGGCAGGGCTATGTTTTTTACAAAATACAATCCCATGACGGGCGAAGAGGTTGAGAAAAAGGTAGCAGAGGCGGATAGGGCCTCAGGCGGAAATACCCCTGCAGACTTAATAGGAAAGCATTTTTCTCTGAAGCTTGAGGGTAATTTTGCTCCTTCTCAGCTTGAATATACTATTACCGATGATAAAAACCTTCTTGTTAAGGAAAACGGAGGAGAGTACAAGGCATTTTACTCTTCCGTAACCCTCGGAAGAATGGCACTTATAACTCATATCGTTCCGGGAACGAGCAGAGGCTGGCATCTGGTTATTGACACCAAAACACGCCTTGTAACTGTATTTGAAACCTGGTTTGGCGTAACGGTTCCCGTCGGAATGGACCTTTTCGGCAAAACTCCGCCCACGGGCTACAGGGATATTCCCCGCGAGGTTCAGCGTGAATACTATTTCGGATGGGCTGATTTCGGTGACGGTAATAAGCCGGAGGGACTCCATACGAATACCAATCGGCTTGAGGGACGCGGTTATCACTGGAGCTTTTCAAACGGAGAAGAAATCCTGACATTCTTCCCCAGCCTGTGCAGCTCTACGGGTGTTGAACTCGGTAATGAAATGGGAGGAATTACAATGACCAACAGCTCCGACTATGTCAGGGTTGATGATGAGTATTACATTGTCACAAGAGGCGAGCCCGAAATGGGCGGAAAATTCCGCGTTGAAATCATTGATGCCTTTGATAATAAAGCGGCCGGAATGCTGCTTGGATTTACAGAGACAGATGAGTTTGTTTATGAAATGCATTATGCAGACCTTGAAATAACCGGCGATGCAGCACATCTTGAGGGCATCTTCGATTTCGGAGATAAGGCAAGACCAATGGCAAATCCCGACAAAAAGGGAGCAAGATATGCTTACAGACCAATGGATATAGATGTTCCCATGAGTCATGAGGAAGCAATTGCAAAGGCAGATTCCGCTCAGCACATTTTTGAAACCGACGGGCCTAATATCATGGCCAGTAAAAACAATCTTCCTTTCTCCGATGCCCTTGTGGGAAAGAGCTTCAGAATAAAGCTTGACAGAGAAAAGTATGCTCCCGCCCCATGGACAGGGGACGGCAGTGAGATTTATGAATATGAGGTTATTAGCAAGGATATTCTTAAATGGCGTATCCCCGGAGGGCAGTGGCAGGAGGAAAAGTATATCTGCTATGAGCCTGCAAAGAATCTTTTCTTCTTCTCCCATATGATGACAGGGGAACCCGATTACGCTAACCTTACAAATGCAATTGACTTTTCAAACGGTCTTGCGACCACAATAAAAGCACAGATAGGAAACTGGCACAGTGAGTGGGAAATAGGCTCTCAGGTCCGTTTCGGTGTTCTTGAATACGGCGATATTAAGCCTCCCTTTGCAAGGAGACATCATTTTACGGATGACCTTATCGGCAGATGCTATTCCTGGACATATTCCGCGTCTATGAGCTCAATTCATATATATTCAAGTCCCGAGAGCTATAGCTGGACGATTTTTGCAAAGGATAACAGTGGCGGCGGAACCTGGTCCAGCCCGTGCTATTATATAAAGCTTCGTGAAGATGCCTATATCTTCCAGTGGGTTGAGGAAAACTGCAATGGTATGCAGGGCCTCGTTGTAATTAACCCGAGAATACTTCACGACGGCGGTTTCTTCTATGGTGTCGGTAGAAACGGCTTGTCTCTCTCCATTACAGGTGCCTTTGGAAGAGATCTTGGGCGCTTTGACATTAAAAAGTATTTTTTGAGATAAATACAATAACAAATCGGCGGCATTCTTTTTTGAATGCCGCCGATTTATTTATATCATTTTTAAGGATTTTGGACCGCTTTAGCCGAGAGTACGCTCTGCAGCCTCAACAACGTGGCTTATAAGAACAACGTTGGTAACACCGCCGACACCGCCGGGAACAGGAGTGATGGCATCAACAATAGGCTCAACCTCTGCAAATACGGCATCGCCTGCCATACCGCCCTTGCCCTTGGAGGTAACCTTTTCGGGATCCCAGTTCATGGAAACATCGATAACAACCTGGCCGGGACGGACGAAGTCCTTGGTAAGAGACTTGAGAACGCCCGCTGCGGATACGATAATATCTGCATTTTTAGCTACTTCTGCAATATTCTGAGTTTTGGTATGACAAACTGTAACTGTTGCGTTCTTTGCAAGAAGCATCATAGCTGCGGGCTTGCCTACAACAAGGCTTCTGCCGATTACAACTGCATTTTTGCCCTTGCAGTCAATTCCGTAGTAGTCCAGAATCTCCATGCAGGCCTGAGGAGTGCAGGGGGCAAAGCCAAGCTTCTTTCCTGTGAAAACACCGGAGTTGGACAGGTCTGTCATGCAGTCGATATCCTTCTCGGCCTTCAGGCGGTTGCAGATTTCATCCTGGTCTGCCTTAAGGTGTGCGGGAAGGGGACGGAAAAGAAGAACACCGTGGATACTGCTGTCTTCGTTGACGGCTTCGATTTTGGCGATTAAGTCTTCCTTGGAAACGTCCTCGGGAAGAACAAATACCTCTGTCTCAATGCCAACCTCTTCTGCACGCTTGAGAGCACCGCGCTCATAGGAAAGGTCGGAGGGATTTTCACCGCAGCGGATTATTCCCAGCTTAGGGGATACGCCCTTGCCCTTAAGCTCGGCAACCTTTGCCTGAAGCTTTTCAACCATTGCAGCGGTGACTTCTTTTGCCAGTAACTGCTTTGCCATTTTTAATATCCTCCTTATTTGAAGAAGCCGGCCTTGACCGTCTCGAAAATTTCGTCTGCCTTTTTGCCGTAAACATCAAGCATATTAAGGCACTTTGCATTCATCTCTTCGGCAATTTCTCTGTTCTGAAGAGTCTTGGTGTTGATGAAAACATTAAGGGAAGCGGCCTGCAGTGCGGACTTGACGATAACAGCACCGCAGCCGGCATCGGAAACGGCAAGGCGGGAGCCTTTGTCTGCAAATACCTTAATGCAGTCAATTGCCTCACCGCAGAGCTCCATGAGATGCATGGGAACGGCACAGGCTGTAATCGTTGCCTTTTCCATAATCTCGGGTTTAGAAGGGTCATCCTTGGGAATTCCATATGCCTTGGAAAGGGGAATGAAGCCTTCTGCATCTGCGGGAACCTGGTCGCAGAGCTCTGCCTGAAGGGCATCGCATTTTGACATCAGAGCCTTGATTTCGTCTTCAACATCGGCATATTTCTTTTTGCCGACGGTAAGAGCGCCAACCATGTTGCCAAGGGCGGTGCCGATTGCGGCAACAAGGGCAGAAGCTCCGCCGCCGCCGGGCGCGGGCTCA
>JAKSPP010000081.1 GCA_024404735.1 Oscillospiraceae bacterium
GCAGGTCACCTTACAGAGGAGGGCGCACGGCTTCTGGGCGGTGCCTTCCCCGAGGGAATCCCCTTTGCCCCTCCCGAGGGCGATGCGGGAACGGGAATGACGGCAACCAATGCCGTTTTACCGAGGACGGGCAATGTTTCCGCGGGCACAAGTATTTTTTCCATGATTGTTCTGGAAAAGCCCCTTAAGGGCAGATACACGGAAATAGATATAGTCGCGACCCCCGACGGCAGCCCCGTTGCTATGGTTCACTGCAATAACTGTACCGGAGATATGAACCTCTGGGCAGAGCTTCTGGGCGAGTGTGCCGCCCTCTTCGGCGCTGCCCCCGATAGAAGCGAGCTTTTTACAAGGCTCTATGAAAAGAGCCTTGAGGGAGAGGCAGACTGCGGCGGCGTTACCGTGTGCAACTATCTTGCAGGCGAGGGCGTAACGGGCTTTGACAGAGGCATTCCTCTTGTGATGAGGGCCCCGGGGGCGAGCTTCGGCCTTGCAAACTTTATGAGGGCACAGCTGTATTCAAGCCTTGCAACCCTGAGCATCGGAATGGATATTCTCGCCTCCGAGAAGGTTAAAATAGACAGTATTTCCGGTCACGGCGGTCTTTTCAAGACTCCCCTTGTGGGTCAGAGATATCTTGCCGCGGCCTGCCGTGCGCCCATAAGCCTGTGGGAAACGGCCGGTGAGGGCGGACCCTACGGAATGGCACTTCTGGCTGCCTTTATGCATCTGAGAAAAGAGGGCGAGGCCTTGGGCGATTTCCTTAAAAACAGAGCCTTTCGGGGGGCAAAATGCAATACTCTTTCACCCCTTGAAGAAGATGAGAGAGGCTTTTCCGCCTACCTTGAGGGCTTCAGAAGGGGCCTTGAGGTTGAGAGGGCCGCAGTCGAAAATATGTAAGGGGAGGAGAAGACAAAATGCTTGAAGAATTAAAGGAGCAGGTTTTACTTGCCAATCTGATGCTGCCCCGTTACGGTCTTGTCCTTTTCACCTGGGGAAACGCCTCGGGAATAGACAGGGAAAAGGGCCTTGTGGTAATAAAGCCCTCCGGCCTTTCCTACGATGAGATGAAGGCAGAGGATATGGTTGTTCTCGACCTTGATGGTAATGTTGCAGAGGGAAAGCTGCGCCCCTCCAGTGATACTCCCACCCATCTTGAGCTTTATAAGGCCTTCCCCGAGCTAGGGGGCATTGTCCATACCCACTCCCGCTACGCAACTGCCTTTGCTCAGGCCGGAAGACCCATAAGCTGCTTCGGAACAACACATGCCGATTATTTCTGCGGTGAGGTTCCCGTCACCCGCCCCATGAGACCCGATGAAATAAACGGAGAATACGAGAAGGAGACGGGAAGGGTGATTGCCGAGGCCTTTGCGGATAAAAACCCCGCTTACGTTCCGGGGGTACTGGTTCGCAGCCACGGGCCGTTTACCTGGGGAAGGGATGCAGCCGAGGCTGCCCATAATGCGGCTGTTCTCGAGGAGGTTGCATTTATGAATTTCAGTACCCTTATGCTGAATCCCGAAGCAGAGCCTGTAGGCTCCGAGCTTCTGGGAAGACATTTTTTCAGAAAGCACGGGGCAAATGCCTATTACGGGCAGAAATGAGTCCTTTTTCGCGAAAAAAATAATGCACAGTCCCCGCAGCCATTGATGTGCCCCGGAAAAGGGGAAGCTGCGGGGAATTTTATAATTATTAAGCCTTCTTATGGGATTGTTAAGGCAATTTTTATTGCAAGAGGGCCTTAAAGGGGGTATAATACGAAAAGTAAAACAGATTACGGAGAAAACCTGAATGCTGAAGGATAAAAAGCTGTTTCTTCTGGATATGGACGGAACAATATATCTGGGGGATAAGCTCTTTGAGGGTACAAGGGACTTCCTTGCCCATATTAAGAAAACAGGAGGGAGATACCTCTTCCTTACAAACAACTCCTCAAGAGGCACCGATGCCTATGTAAAGAGGCTGAAGACCATGGGAATAGAGGCATCGAAAGAGGATTTTCTTACCTCCGCAGATGCCTGCGTAAGCTATATTCTGGAAAACTGCCCCCGGTCGCGCTTTTACGTCTGCGGAACGGAATCCTTTAAGAGTCAGCTTAAAAATGCGGGGATTGCCCTTGCGGAAGGCTGTGAGGATGACCCCGATACGGTTCTTCTGGGCTATGATACGGAGCTTAGCTACGGAAAGCTTGAAAACTGCTGTATCCTTCTGGGGCAGGGAAAAAGCTATATGGCAACCCATCCCGACCTTGTCTGCCCCACAGCCTACGGCTATGCCCCCGACTGCGGAAGTGTAATAGAGATGCTTTGTACGGCAACAGGCCGCCGCCCCTCTGTCATAATAGGAAAACCGAAGCCGGAGATGGCCTTTGCCGCAATGAAGAAGACGGGCTTTTCCCCCGAGGAAACCTGCCTTATAGGCGACAGAGTATACACGGACATTGCCTGCGGGGTCAATGCGGGTATAGATACGGTTTTTGTTCTGTCCGGCGAGGGGGTAGAGGAGGATACGGAAAAATACGGCGTAAAGCCGACCTACATTATGAAGAACATTTCAGAGGTGCTTAAAACCATTCTGGAGGGAGATAAATAATGAAAATAAAGCTTAAATACGGAAGAACCTTTATTATAGGCCTTGCCTTCCTTTCCATCTGCGCATTCTGGCAGATGTACGATAACATCATTCCTCTTATTCTGACGAAAACCTTCGGAATGAATGAGACCATTTCCGGTGCCATAATGGCGGCGGATAATATTCTGGCCCTGTTTCTTCTGCCTCTTTTCGGCTCTGTTTCCGACAGAACGGAAACAAGGCTGGGCCGCAGAATGCCCTTTATTCTCTTCGGAACGGGCTGTGCGGTCATCCTTATGAATCTCCTGCCACTTCTGGATAATTCCTACTACAGCTTTGCAGGCAGCTTCAAGAGCATATCCTTCGTTATTGTTCTGGGGCTTCTTCTTATCGCCATGGGCACCTACCGCTCTCCGGCGGTTGCCCTTATGCCCGATGTAACACCGAAGCCTCTGCGCAGTAAGGCAAATGCCATCATTAACCTTATGGGCGCAGTGGGCGGCATTATCTATCTTGCCGTTGCCGCCGTTCTCTACCCCAATTCAAAAACAGCGGGTCTTGAGCATGTAAGCTACTCTCCACTTTTCCTTATTGTTTCGGCCATAATGTTTGTTGCCGTGGGTCTTCTTTTCCTCCTTATTAAGGAGCCGAAGCTCACTGCCGAAAACAGGGCCCTTGAGGCGGAGCATCCCGAGTGGAATCTTGCCGAGAGCGACGGCTCCGGCGGTGAGGTTCTGCCCGCACCCGTAAAGAGAAGCCTCGGCTTCCTCCTTGCCTCAATTGCCCTCTGGTTTATCGGATATAACGGTGTCACAACCTGGTTCACAACCTATGTTGATGTGGTTATGGGTCAGGGTCTGGGAGGCGCCTCCACCTGCCTTCTCATTGCAACCGCAGGCGCCATAGTATCCTATATCCCAATCGGAATAATCGCCTCCCGTATAGGAAGAGTAAGGACCATAAAGGGCGGAGTTATAATGCTGGCAGTCTGCTTTGCCCTCGGCTATGTTCTCACAACAAGCTTTTCATCCATAAATCTCATTATGTTTGTTGTCTTTGCTCTGGTCGGTGTTGCCTGGGCCGCAATAAACGTCAACTCCCTTCCCATGGTTGTTGAAATGTGCAGGGGCTCCGATGTGGGTAAGTTCACAGGCTATTACTACACGGCCTCCATGGCTGCCCAGGTTGTAACCCCCATTGTTGCGGGAACCCTTATGAGAAATATAAGCTATAAGATTCTTTTCCCCTATGCCGCTTTATTTGTTGCCCTGAGCTTCGTTACAATGAGCTTTGTCCGTCACGGAGACAGCAAGGCGGAAGCAAAGAGAGGCCTTGAGGCCTATGAGGCCATGGACGACTGACAATGACCGGAAATACCGAGAAGCCATCGGTATTTTCCGTTTCCGAAAAGGAGTAATAAAATGAAAAAGAATAAACTCGCATCCTTCATAACGGGTGCTGCCCTTTCCACCGCCGCTGCAGGTGCTGCCGCAGCCCTTGCCCAGCATTCCCGTAAGGGTCACCCCGATTTCGGCGATATGAAGGATTATATCTATGCTCACAGAGGCTTCCATTGCCTCCCGGACTACCCGGAAAATTCCATGGCGGCCTTCAGAAGGGCCGCTGCCCGCGGCTGGGGAGCAGAGCTTGATGTTCATCTCCTCCGTGACGGCACCCTTGCGGTTTTTCACGACTCCTCACTTAAGAGAATGACGGGAGTCGAGGGAAATATCGAGGACCTTGACCTTGCCGCCCTTAAGGAGCTCAGGCTGAAGGGTACGGATGAACAGATTCCTCTCTTCGATGAGGTCCTTAAGATATTCGAGGGGAGACTGCCCCTTATCATAGAGCTTAAAACCGCAGGCGGAAACCATTCCGAGCTTGCAATGGCCGTATGCAAAAGGCTTGAAAGCTACCGTGGCTTATTTGCCCTTGAGTCCTTTGACCCCAGAGCCATTGCCGCCGTGCGCCATTATGCCCCCGATTACTGTGTTGGAATCCTGTGGGAGAACTTTATGAAGGATGATGACCCCGATTTCTCCCTGCCTTTGTGGCAGAAGCTTACTTTAACGGGCCTTTTCACAAACTTCTTCTCCTCGCCCGACTTTGTTGCATATAATTTCGCGGACAGAAACTCACTTCCCCTGAATGCCTGCCTTAAGCTATGGGAGCCGGGCAGAGTATCCTGGACAATTCGCTCCAGAACCGATTTCCGCTTCTGCAAGAGCGCCGGAATCATTCCCATCTTCGAGGGCTTTGACCCCGAGGAATAATCATATGCCCTTATTTCCGCCTTCACCCCTTTGCGGTGAGGGCGGTTTTTTACTGCCGTGCTTTGCTTTTTCCTTGACCTTCAGGCACTTAATATGCTACAATATGCTGTTAAAAAATACAGATTACAATCTGAAAGGTTTGGATATATATGTTTTTGTCGGATAAATGGAAGGATTTTGAGCTTATTGACTGCTCCGGAGGAGAGAAGCTGGAGCGCTGGGGCGAGTATATTCTTGTTCGCCCGGATCCTCAGGCCATATGGAAAACGGACAGGGTAAATCCCCTGTGGAGAAATCCTTCCGCCCGATACAGCCGCTCAAGCTCCGGCGGCGGAGCCTGGGACAAGGGCTCAAAGCTCCCCGAAAGCTGGGAGATAAATTACGGCGAGCTTAAATTCAACGTAAAGCCCATGAACTTCAAGCACACCGGCCTTTTCCCCGAGCAGGCCTCAAACTGGGATTACATTATGGAGAAAATCAGAAATGCGGGCAGACCCATTTCTCTCCTTAACCTTTTCGGATATACGGGGGCTGCCAGCCTTGCGGGGGCTGCCGCAGGGGCAAGCGTCTGCCATGTTGATGCCGCCAAGGGTATGGTGGCCTGGGGCAAGCAGAATGCAGAGCTCTCCGGACTTAAGGATAAGCCCATACGCTGGATTGTGGATGACTGCGCCAAGTTTGTTGAGCGTGAGGTAAGGCGCGGACACTTCTACGATGCCATCGTTATGGACCCTCCCTCCTACGGCAGAGGCCCCGGGGGAGAGGTATGGCGCCTTGAGGACAACATCTGGGATTTTGTCCGCTTAACGGAAAAGGTTCTTTCGGACAAGCCCCTTTTCGTAATAATCAACTCCTACACAACAGGCCTTTCCGCATCCACCATGGGCTATATTGCCTCAAGTGTTTTCGGAAAAAAATACGGTGGCAGAACCGATGCCCATGAGCTCGGCCTTCCCGTAACCGAGACGGGACTTGCTCTTCCCTGCGGCTGTACCTGCCGCTGGGAGGCAGACTGATACCCTACCCGTCCGCAGAATAATAAATCCGGAGTTTTAACTTACACAGCTATGAGTGAAATAATTAAAACGGAAGGCCTTTCCTTCCGCTATCACGATATGGAGACGGATGCTCTTCATAATATATCCCTCTCAATCGAGAAGGGCAGCTTTACTGTCATTCTGGGTCATAACGGCTCGGGAAAGAGCACTCTCTCCCGTATGTTCAACGGCCTTCTTCTCCCCACCGAGGGAAGGGTTTACATTGACGGCATCGATACCTCCGATGAGAACAGAATATTCGATGTCCGCAGAAAAATCGGAATGGTTTTCCAGAATCCGGATAACCAGATTGTGGCATCGATAGTTGAGGACGATGTTGCCTTCGGCCCTGAAAATCTCGGTGTTCCCTCCGATGAAATCAGGGAAAGAGTGGATGCTTCCCTTAAGGCCGTCGGCATGTACGATTACCGCCTGCATTCACCCCATCATCTACCCGGAGGACAGAAGCAGCGCGCTGCCATCGCCGGCGCCCTTGCCATGCTTCCCGCCCGCCTTATCCTCCACGCGCCCACTGCC
>JAKSPP010000082.1 GCA_024404735.1 Oscillospiraceae bacterium
GCTTTGTTGCAAGGGGCATAACAGAGGGCAGAGAGGAGACGGTACACGTTAAAAACACGGGCCGCTGCAAGGAGCTCCTCACCCCCGGGGCAAGGGTGTTTCTCGATGATTTCACCTTTAAGCCCGGAAAGAGGAAGCTTCTTTATGACCTTATCGCCGTTTACAAGGGAGACCTCCTTATAAACATGGACTCTTACGCCCCCAACAGGGCAGCGGGTGAGGCTCTTGCAGACGGAAGAATAGTCCTTCCCGGGATGAATGGAAGGCTTTTTATAAGGCCGGAAACAAAATACGGAGATTCCCGCTTTGACTTTTTCGTCCGTGATGAGGACGGAAAAGAGGGCTTTGTGGAGGTCAAGGGGGTTACTCTTGAAAATGACGGGGTTGTCTCATTTCCCGATGCGCCCACGGAAAGGGGCGTAAAGCATCTGGGAGAGCTCATAAAGGCGCACTCGGAAGGCTACGCCTGCTATATTCTCTTCGTTATTCAGATGAAGGGGATGAAATATTTCAGACCCAATGACGAAACCCACAGAGCCTTCGGGGATGCCCTTCGCAATGCCGCAGGAAGGGGCGTTATGGTGCTTGCATATGAGTGCGAAATAGCCCGCGACAGTATGGATATAACAACGCCTCTTGAGGTGCGTCTGTCATAAAATGTGAACTAAAACGAAATATAAAAAATTTTTTATTTCAGCGAAAAAAACAATTGACTAAAGCAAATCCTTTGCTGTATAATGCAGGGAAATTAAGAACAAAGGCGTTCTGCATACGATTGCAGAGCGCCTTTTTTTTCGGGGGAGGATTTCTATGCCAAGCTATACATCTCTGGTACCGTCATCCGAGGCAATAAACGAGCTTCTGGCCCGCTACGGCGTGCGCTTCGGAATCTATAAAAACAATACCTTCAAGGAGCAGCTTTTTCCCTTTGACGCAATTCCCCGCGTAATTGAATGCGATGAGTTTTCCTATCTGGAAAGGGGCCTTAAACAGCGTGTCCGAGCCCTGAATCTGTTCCTGCGCGATATTTACAGCAGGAAACAGATTGTTAAGGACGGGGTTATTCCCGAGGATTTCATCTTTGCCTCCGGCGGATATCTGGCCCAGTGTGAAGGGGTATTGCCTTCAAAAGGCATTTATTCTCATATCTCCGGTATTGACCTTGTTAAGGGAAAGGACGGAAAATGGTACATTCTCGAGGATAACCTCCGCGTTCCCTCCGGCGCCTCTTACCCCATGATAGCCCGCGAGCTCTGCAGACGAAGCGCACCCAAGGTGTTTCATGACATTCCCGTTGCGGACAACCGCAATTACGCCGAGCTTCTGCGCAGGACTATGGACCATGTTAATGTTGGCGGCATAAATGTTATTCTCACCCCCGGGCGTTATAATTCCGCATACTTTGAGCATTCCTTCCTTGCGGAAAAAACAGGAGCCTACCTCGTTAACGGCTCTGAGCTCAGCGTTGAAGGCGATTTCTTGTACTACAACACTGCCGACGGAAAAAAAGAGCGCGTAGGCACGGTTTACCGCCGAATTTCCGATGAGTATCTTGACCCGATGAACTTCAATCCCGAGTCTCTCATCGGCATACCCCATATATTCGATGTGGTACGCAAGGGTAACGTTGCACTGATGAACGCCATAGGAAACGGCGTTGCCGATGATAAGGGCATTTATTATTTTGTTCCGAAGATGATAAAATACTATCTCGGCGAAGAACCGATTCTCAGCAATGCGCCCACATATCTGCCCTTCTATGAGCAGGATATGAAGTACACTTTGGAAAACTTTGATAATCTGGTTCTGAAGGATGTTGCGGAGGCCGGCGGATACGGAGTTGTTTTCGGAAACAAGATGACAAAGGAACAGAAGGCCGACTTCATTACTCTTCTTAAGGCAGAGCCCCGCCGCTTTATTGCGCAGGAGGTCATTGACTTCCAGGATCTGGATATTATGGACGAGGGCCGTCAGGTTGCAAGAAAAGCAGACTTGCGTGCGTTTGTCCTTACGGCAGACGAGCCAATGGTATGGAAAAGCGGACTTACCCGTTTTTCACGCAATCCCGATTCGTTCATCGTCAATTCATCTCAAGGAGGAGGTTTTAAGGACACATGGGTATTATCTCGATAGAGCAGGCCGACCACATTCTGTGGCTTGGGCGGTATACCGAGCGTGTTTACACAACGGTGCAGCTGTATAACACTTATTTCGATTCTATGATTGACGGGGTGGGAAAAAGCTACCCGGAATTCTGTGAAAAGCTGGACATCCCCAATATTTACGAAAGCACCGATGACTTTATGCATCGTTACCCCTTCGACAGGGACAATCCGGACTCCATAATCTGCAACCTTCTCCGAGCCTATGACAATGCCATTGTACTTCGGGAAACCATCGGCTCCGAGTCTCTGGCGTACATCCAGCTTGCCATTTACGACTGGAAAAAGGCCTCAGAAAATCCCGCGCCCCTGATGGAAACACAGAAGCTTATTGACCACATTATGGCCTTCTGGGGCATCACCGACGACGTTATCGACAGTGAGGAGGTCAGAAACATTCTGAAGGCAGGCAAACGCATTGAGCGTGTTGACCTCTTCGCCCGTCTGGGAATGCCGCCAAAATCAATACTCCGTGAGATTCACAGACTTTGCCCACGAGTGGAAAAAAGCAGTCTTCCCTACGATGCAAGCAAGCTTATCAGGTTAAATGAGCTTGCAAATAATGATAAAATAGATTATTATGAAATCGTCCGAGAGGTAGAAAGTATTTTCTGAAAGACGGAGGCGATTTTGTGAAACGGCTGCAATTTGACTACTTCATGAATATTGATTACAGTGAACCTGTCAGTTCAGGCCATTTTACTCTCAAATGCTTCCCTGCGGAAGACTCTCGCCAGAGGGTGCTTTCCTGTGAAACGCATATTACCCCTCAGACGGCGTTTTCGGAAGGAAGGGACAGCTTCGGAAACGCAATGATTTACGGTGCTGTGAAACATCCTCACAGCACATTTTCCGTTCGTGTCACCGGAGAGGTTGAGCTTCTTCAGACACAATATGAGACCTTACTGACGGAAAATGAAATTTTTCTTTACCGCCACGGGGGAGTGCTTCTTCGCCCCGATGCCGGGATGCAGGCTGACTATTCCTCTGTTTCCGGGCTCCTCCCCGATAATGTCCCGGAGAGAGCAGGCTTTCTGATGCACAGGCTTTACGAGGATTTCCATTACGAAAAGGGCTGCACGGATGCAAACACCGATGCCCGGACGGCATTTGCCCGGAGAAAGGGCGTGTGTCAGGATTATTCCCATATTTTCATAGTTCTTTGCCGTCTTGCCGGAATTCCCGCAAGGTATGTCACAGGACTTCTTGTGGGCGAGGGAGAAAGCCATGCCTGGGTCGAGATATTGCATAACGACAAATGGATCGGACTGGATGTTACGAATAACATTCCCGTAACCGATTCTCATATTAAATTCGGCCACGGCCGCGACGCCGCAGATTGTCGCATAAACACCGGAATTGTATATGGCTCAGCCGGGCAGACACAAAAGGTGCTTGCCGTTACAAGACTATCGGAACAGTAAACGCGTCGGGTTTTTCCGACGCGTTTTTAAGTGAGGAAATAATATGATAAAAACAGTTACAAAGGTTGCTCTGCCTGTGGATGAGGTTCTTGCAATCCGCAAAAACCGCATTGAACCGGAGGGCATGGATAAAAAGCTGAAGAAAAAATGCAAGCGCATAAGCATCGTAACGGGAACCCACGGAGATGAGCTTGAGGGTCAGTTCGTTGTTTACGAGCTGCAGAGACGCATACGCGAAAATCCGGACCTTCTGAAGGGCATCGTGGATATTTACCCTGCAATGAATCCCCTCGGAATCGATTCCATAACAAGAGGCATCCCCGCCTTTGACCTTGATATGAATCGCCTTTTCCCGGGAAATATAGAGGGCGATATGACGGAGTATCTTGCGGCGGGAATCATTGACGATGTAAAGGGCTCCGACGCGGTTGTGGATATTCACGCAAGCAATATTTACCTGACGGAGATTCCTCAGATTCGCATCAACGAGCTCCATCAAAAGGAGCTTGTTCCTATGGCAGAGCAGTGCAACGTTGACTTTATCTGGGTTCACAGCAACGCAACCGTTCTGGAATCCACCTTTGCATACAGTCTCAACAGCATAGGCACCCCCACTCTGGTTGTTGAAATGGGCGTCGGTATGAGAATCACGAAGGAATACGGCAATCAGCTTGTTGACGGGCTTTTATGCCTGATGAAGCATCTGGGCATCTGGGAGGGTGAGGTTATCAGCCCGAGAAAGCCCATGATTTCCACGGACTGGACGGATGTCAGCTATCTCAACGCCTCAACAGGCGGCCTTTTTGTTCAGACCGCAAAGCACGGCCGGATGCTGAAGCAGGGAGAGGTTGTCGGAGAAATTATCGACCCTCTTGAGGGCAAGGTTCTCGATACGGTTAAAGCACCGACAGACGGACTTCTTTTCACCATCAGAGAATATCCCATTGTTGATGAGGGCTCTCTTCTCGGACGCCTTCTTGCGAAGGAGGTTGCAGAAAAATGAAAGAGGTAACCATATATAAAATCAAGGGACTTTACCGCGATGACTTCCGTATAAAGGGCTATGAATTCGGAAAAGGAAAGAAGGCCCTGTGCATTGTGGGAGCTATGCGCGGAAATGAGGTGCAGCAGCTTTACGTATGCTCACAGCTTGTAAAGAAGTTCAGACAGCTTGAGGAAGAGGGCAGAATTGAAAACGGCAAAAAAATCCTCATTATTCCCTGCGTTAACCCCTATTCCTTCAACACTCAGAAGCGTTTCTGGTGCACCGACAATACGGATATTAACCGTATGTATCCCGGATATAATCTCGGAGAAACCACCCAGAGAATTGCGGATGCGGTATTCAGGGTTGTTTCCGAATACCCCATAGGAATTCAGTTTGCAAGCTATTATATGCCCGGTGAATTCCTGCCCCATATTCAGATGATGGATACGGGAATTGACTATGTTGACCTTGCAAAGCAGTTCGGAATGCCCTATGTTGTCAGGCGCAGGGTCCGCCCCTATGACACGACCACACTGAACTACAACTGGCAGATATGGGATACAAAGGCATTCAGCTTTTACACAACGACCACTACTACTATTGACCCCTCCAGTGCGGGGCAGGCATTACTCAGTATTCTCTCCTTTCTTGCAAAACAGGATATTGTAAAATACCATGGTCCCGGGGGAGTTGCTTCCCGGGTAATTTCCGATACGGAGCTTGTTTCCGTTCAGACAGCCAAGTCCGGAATCTTTGAGAAGATGGTTGAGGTAGGCCGCAATGTTCGGGCAGGCACACCTCTTGCAAACATCATTGACCCCTATGTGGGCACAATTCTGGAAACCTTATATGCTCCCTGCGACTGCACGGTTTTCTTTATGCATTCCGACCCTCTGACCTATGCAAACACGGCGGTATTCAAGCTTGTCCCCGCAGAGTAAGCTATAGGCCTATTCCCGCAAACTCAGGAAAAAAATTCCTCGCACTTAAATCAGCGAATTGCACAAGGGGAGGGCTTAATTGCCCTTCTCTTTTTTGTTTTGGCTTTTTCCCGGAAATATTGACATTGCCCCTGCCTTGTGATTAAATTTTAATGTAATAAAGAACAGTACCAAAGGACAGGAATAATAAAGATGATAATAGATTTTCATACGCACTTTTTCCCCGACAGACTCGCCCCCTCGGCCATTGCACAGATAAGCGGACTTGCCGGCGTTAAATATCACTCCGACGGCACCGCAAAGTGCCTTGCCGACAATATGAAGCGCTTTGGCATTGACCTTTCCGTTTCCCTGCCCGTTGCAACGAGGGCAGACCAGGTTTTCAAGCTCAACTCCCACCTTATCGAGGCAAAGGATGAGCTTATGGAAATGGGCATTTTAAGCTTCGGCGCAATTCACCCCGATTACGAGGATGTTAAGGGCGAAATAAAAAGACTGAAGGAGCACGGCTTTAAGGGTCTCAAAATACACCCCGCCTATCAGGGCCGCGACCTTGACGATATCAGTTTTTTAAGGCTTCTTGCCGCCGACTTGAAATCGGCGTTCCCACACGCAATTTCAATACGGCCGGAATGGTTCTGAAGGTTCTCAGGGAGGTCGGCGAAATGAAGCTTGTTCTTGCGCACATGGGCTCCTGGAGTGAATGGGATGAGACGGAAAAGTACCTCTGCGGTGCTCCCGTCTGGATAGACACAGGCTTCTCCCTCGGCCCCGTTGAGATGAAGGATGGCTTTAAGTGCCCCGCCGGGGATGACTGCAACCTTGATGAGGAGCG
>JAKSPP010000083.1 GCA_024404735.1 Oscillospiraceae bacterium
TAGTAACGGTTATAGCACAGGTGCCGATTAAACGAAGAATGCCGATAAACTCCTTTTCTTCGCTTTTTCCGGTTTTTATGCCCTTTATTCTTCCGGGAAGAGCAAGGGCGCAGACTATAGCCGCCAGAATATTTGAATCGGTTGTGAAATATCTGAATGCCGTTACTCGGATGCCGGTCATATTTCCCCTTCCGCCGAAGAGAAAAAAGCCGGATACGCAGATAATCGTGCTTATAATAAGGCAAATCGAAAGAAGTCCAGAAAAAAGATTATAAAGCCTTTCTTTTTTCATTGAGCCTGTCTCCTTCTCTGCTGTATCAGTCATCGTCATCAAGCTTGAGAACTGCCATAAATGCTTCGGTGGGCATCTGAACACTTCCCAGAGAGCGCATTCTCTTTTTGCCTTCCTTCTGCTTTTCAAGCAGCTTTTTCTTTCTGGAGATATCACCGCCGTAGCATTTTGCAAGAACGTCCTTGCGCATTGCTCTGACGGTTTCTCTTGCGATAATCTTTCCTCCGATTGCCGCCTGAACGGGAACCTCAAAAAGCTGACGGGGAATATTGTCCTTAAGCTTCTCGCAGATGCGTCTTGCTCTGCCGTTTGCCTTTTCTCTGTGGACAATGAAGCTCAGTGCGTCAACCTGCTCACCGTTGAGGAGAAGGTCAACCTTAACAAGGTCGGACTCCCTGTACTCGAGGAATTCATAGTCAAGGGAGGCGTAGCCCTTTGTTCTTGCCTTCAGAGTGTCGAAAAAGTCGTAAACGATTTCGTTAAGAGGCATATTGTAATGGAGCTCAACCAGATTTTTGTCAAGGTACTGCATATCCTTGAATTCACCTCGTCTGTCCTGACAGATGGGCATAATGTTGCCGATATAGTCGGGAGGGGAGATGATTGAACACTTTACAAAGGGCTCCTCCGCCTTCTGAATAAGGGTCGGATTGGGATAATCGTGGGGGTTATCTATGCTTATAACCGTTCCGTCCATCTTTGTGATTTTATAAATAACGGAGGGAAGTGTGGTAATAAGGTCTAAATTGAATTCTCTTTCGATACGCTCCTGAATTATTTCCATATGCAGCATTCCGAGGAAGCCGCAGCGGAAGCCGAAGCCCAGGGCAACGGAGGTTTCGGGCTCAAAGACGAGAGATGCGTCGTTAAGCTTAAGCTTCTCAAGAGCATCACGAAGGTCTTCAAAGCGCGAACCGTCCTCGGGGAAGACACCGCAGTAAACCATGGAGCGGACGGGTCTGTAGCCGGGAAGAGGCTCATCTGCGGAGCTTTCCGCATCCGTAACCGTATCACCCACCCGGGTATCACGGACATTTTTGATTGATGCTGTGAAGCAGCCTACCTCACCGGGATAGAGGGTCTTGACATTCTCGACTCCCTTGGGGCGCAGATAGCCGCATTCAAGAACGGAGAAGGTTTTTCCCGTGGCCATCATTCTGACGTTCTGCCCGACGGACAGGGTTCCCTCCATAACACGTACATAAACAACAATTCCGAGGTATGGGTCATACTGGCTGTCGAAAATGAGAGCCTTAAGGGGCTTACCCGGGTCGCCCTTCGGGGCGGGGAAGTGGTTGACAATTCCCTCAAGGACAGCACCGATATTAATTCCCATTTTGGCGCTTATCTCGGGTGCCTCATCGCAGGGGATGCCTATGATATCCTCAACCTCCTGCTTTACCTTGGCGGGGTCTGCGGCGGGAAGGTCGATTTTGTTTATAACGGGAAGGATTTCCAGGTCATGGTCCATGGCAAGATATGTGTTTGCGAGAGTCTGCGCTTCAACACCCTGAGCGGCGTCAACCACAAGGATGGCTCCTTCGCAGGCCGCAAGGGAACGGGAAACCTCATAGTTGAAGTCGACATGACCCGGGGTATCGATAAGGTTAAGGGCATATTTTTCTCCGTTTTCGGCAGTGTAATCAAGGCGAACGGCTCTTGCCTTGATGGTGATGCCCCTTTCCTTTTCAAGCTCCATATTGTCGAGTATCTGGTTTTCCATCTCTCTTTCGGGAACGCCCTTGCAAAGCTCAATCATTCTGTCGGAAAGAGTGGATTTGCCGTGGTCTATATGGGCAACTATGGAGAAGTTGCGTATATGGTCTATAGGAATCATTTGTTATCCTCCCTTGCACTTCTGATTTCCGAAATAACATCTCCCAGAGAGGCCTCAATACGGGAAATCAGTAAATTTTCTCTTTCTCCGGAGTGCCTGCTTTCGGATAGACCAAGAAGGTAATCCGAGCTTACGCCGTAATATTCGCAGGCCTTTCGGACAAAGTTCAGTCCCGGTTCTCTTGTTCCGTTTTCATAGTGGGATAAAAGAGCCTGACTTATTCCGAGGGCGTTTGAAACGGTTCTCTGATTAAGAGCATTTTCACGCCTCAGTTCGCCGAGTATTTCGCCAAATTGTTTCATTTTCCGCTCCTTTTGTCCGATTATGCACTCAGGGCATAAAGCTCTGTGATAACTACAAAGCCGCCGTCATCATACCAGTTTGCGATGTAGAATGTGTATCCGGAAAGAGGATTGCCGGAGACAAATGAGGCGGAAAGCTTCGAAACCCTGTCCCCGTCCATCTTGTAAATAACGGCAGAGCCGGAGAATTTGTATTTTTCGGAGGGAATTCCGTCCAGTGTCAGAAGGGGAGTTCCCGGTAATACTCCGAGATTTCCGGAAAGAGACGAGGGAAAAAGAGGCTCTGCGGATACTCCGTCTACTGTCTCGTAAAGAGTGTATTTATCGAGATTTGCAGAGGAGAAAATGCTTGTCTCGCGTCCGTTTATGTAAACGGTGTATTCGTATTTTCCGTTAACATCTCCGTTGTTTCCGAGAACATAAACATTGTGGTAGGTTTTTCCGGGGTCTGTGCCCGCATCGGAGCCGCTTCCGGAGTCGCTACCTGTGCCGCTTCCGCCGGGATTTGCCCCGGGAGTATTTCCACCGCCACCAGAAGGAGGAGTGGGGATGGAAGATGTTATCTTATCAAAGACAAATACAACATCTGCCATCCGGTCATTCTTTCCCGAAAGGAAGAATGCATATGTGTTTTTAAGGCCTTCTGCCGGTTTTACGGAAGTAAAGCCTGTGGATATGCTTACGGTTCCGCTTGGAACAGAGCCTGTATAGTCGGCGTAAATGAAAAGGGTGTCGTTTCCGGCATAAACCTCATCCGAAAGAATAATCTCGGGGGCAATTGAACTGAGCTTAACTCCCTTTTCATCTTCCGGCCAGTTTTCATAGCTTACTAAACCGACCTCACCGCTTATTACATCCGTTTCTATAATAACGGGAACGCCGACACTGAGAAGGCCTTCAAGTGAAGAGGAGACCTCAAGCTTTTTAATGCTTCCGTCAAGAAGGCATACTGTTAATGAGCATAGCTTCTCACCCTGAGAGGATACGCTGCTCTTTTTAAGAATAACGCCCTTCTCGCTGATTGTTTCATTTTTCTGCCCGGGGAAAAGCAGAGTTTTCAGTTCCTCTCCGAGGCTGTTTATATCGAAATAGGTTTCAAGGAAGCTTTTTTTTTTTTTTTTTGGGTTTCCCGCGGAGTTGTATGATACTGTGTTCAGTGGCAGAAGATTAAATGCATACTGCGCCGCTATTGCTCTGGGGCAGGGAAGGGAATTGTCAAAATCGCAGTCTCCGAAAAGGCCTGTTTCCCTTGCGAGAATGTTTACGGCGATTTTCCAGCTTCCCCCGGTCATTTTTTCCCTTTCGGCGTTGTAACCCAGGGCGCAAAGAAGCATCTTTGCCCAGGCAAAGCCCGTAAGCTCTCCTTCGGGATCGAACTTTCCGTCTCCCACACCGTTAACAATACCTTTAATACTGCAGTAGGCGACATAGCCCGAGGCCCAGTGACTTTCGGGAACATCTGAAAAATCCGTTGATGAGGGAATTGCAAGTGCTTCATCTCCGAGAAGCCTTGTAATCATGGCGCAGGCCTGCGCTCTTGTAAGAGTGCCGCCCGGCATAAACTGCGTTGCAGTCATTCCCTTTATAACACCGAGACCGCTCAGTGCGGTGATGGCATCGTAGTAGGCAGAGCTCTCCGGAACATCGTCAAAGGCAAATGCGTTAAGTGACAGTGACAGGATATTACATAAAGGGGGAGAGTGCCTTCTTCACTGCGGCAATATGCTCGGGGCCCGTACCGCAGCAGCCTCCTATAAGTCTTGCTCCGCTCTCGTATAGCTTAAGAGCATACTTTTCCATTGTTTCCGCAGGGAAATTATAAACGGGTACACCGGAGGAGCTGTCGGGAAGACCCGCATTGGGCTTTGCAATTATGGGAATGTCGCAAACCCTGCGAAGGTCAGCAATAATATTGCAGAGAGCCTCGGGGTCACCGATGCAGTTTACACCGAAGGCGGAAAGCCCCGCATCCTTAAACATATCCCAGATATCGGTCAGCTTTTCTCCGAAGAAGGTTCTACCGTTTTCGGTTACGGAAAAGCTCATCATAACGGGCTTTTTCGAAACAGAGCGAACCGCCCTCAGGGCAATATCCGCCTCTGCGGAAACAAGCTGGGTTTCAATGGCAAAAAGGTCGACGCCGGCCTCCTCCAGGGCGCCTGCTGCCTCTGTGAAGACATCAAGAAGAAAGTCCTCCTTCGTATCGCCGAAGGGCTCGGGCATAAGTCCCGTGGGGGCGATGTCTCCGGCAATAAGGGCCTTGCCGCCGGAGGCTTTTCTGCTGAGGTCGACAAGTGAGGCGCAGATGGCTTTTATGTCACCGTAGTAGCCGTACTTCTTAAGTGCAACGGCATTGGCTCCGAAGGTAGGAGACATGAGAATTGTGCTTCCGGCATCAACATAGGCCTTCTGAAGCTTAATAAGAACCTCGGGGTTTTCGATTATAAACTGCTCGGAGCACATATTTGATGGCTTTCCGGCTGCATTGAGGTGTGAGCCGGTTCCACCGTCGAGAATTACAGGGAGCTTTGAGAACATAGTTATAACCTCACAACAGAATAATCCTTATGCAAGCAGAACCTGTTTACATCTTTTCGGGTGCGGAAACGCCGATGATGGAGAGGCTGTTTTCTATTGCCTGCTTTGCGGCTTTGCAGAGAAGAAGTCTTGCTCTTGCGGTTTCGGTTTCGGCATCCTTAATGCGGCAGACGGTGTAGAAGCGGTGGAAGGCACCTGCAAGGTCTGTTGCAAAACCGTTTATACGTGCGGGGTTATAATCTCTTGCGGCCAGACGGATTTCCTCGGGGAGGAGAGAAATCTGCTTTATAAGCTCTCTTTCGGGAGCCTCTGTGAGAAGGGAAATATCAAGTGTGTCTGCGGGGGTAACTCCGGACTCGGCAAGATTTGAGAGTACGGAGCAGATTCTGGCGTGTGCATACTGAACGTAGTATACGGGGTTCTCGCTGTCGGAGCGCAGTGCCAGACCCAGGTCAAAATCTATCTGTGAATCGGGCTTTGCATTAAAGAAGAATCTGGCTGCATCAACGGGAATCTCATCAAGAAGGTCTGTAAGTGAAATTGCCTTTCCGGTACGCTTTGACATTCTTACAACCTCTCCGTCACGCATAAGGCGTACAAGCTGCATAAGAACAATGTCAAGGCGGTTTTCACCGTCAAGTCCCAGTGCATCCATGGCTGCCTTAAGTCTTGCAACATGTCCGTGATGGTCTGCACCCCAGATGTTTATAACCTTGTCAAAGCCTCTTACCTCAAATTTATTGCGGTGGTAGGCAATGTCGGCGGCAAAGTAGGTGTAAAAGCCGTTTGCTCTGCGAAGGACGTCGTCCTTAAGGCCGAGCTTTTCAATATCCTCGGGCTTCTTTCCCTTTGCTATAAGGGCATTTCCCAGAAGCTCCGCTGTTTTAAGCCAGACAGCTCCGTCCTTCTCGTAGGTAAAGCCCTTCTCTGTAAGAGCGGCAACGGAATCGGCAACAAAGCCGGAGGAATGGAGCTCGGATTCAAAGAACCATTTGTCGTAGCTTATCTGATATCTCTTGAGGTCTGCCTGCATTTTGGGTATGTTGACGGAAAGACCGAATGCGGCAAAGGCATCCCTGCGCTCGCGCTCGTCCTTGGAAAGCCAGTCATTTCCCTTCTCCTTGAGGAAGGCCTCTGCAATGACCCTGATATCGTCACCGTGGTAGCCGTCCTCGGGGAACTCAACGGCATCCTCGCCCAGAATAAGCTGGGCATAGCGTGCCTCAATGCTGAGGGCGAATTTTTCAATCTGATTTCCGGCATCGTTAACATAGAACTCTCTCTTAACGTCTGCACCGGCTCTTGAGAGAATTTCGGCAAGTGAGTCGCCCAGTGCGCCGCCGCGGGCGTTGCCCATGTGCATGGGGCCTGTGGGATT
>JAKSPP010000084.1 GCA_024404735.1 Oscillospiraceae bacterium
TACTCTTTCCTGCAATGGCGAGATTCTCGGCACATCAAAGCTCGTTGCCGCCGCGTCCCTTTCTCTCTCCAGAGAGATGTATATGAAGGCGAGAATACACGATACTCTCTCCTCAAAGCCCGTTAAGAGAACCATAACCATTCTCATCATCCTCGTTGTTCTTTATCTGGCGCTTGTTGTCGTCTACCGTGTTCGGCGCATCCGTTACCGCATGGCAATCAAAGCGGCGGAGAGGGAAGAGAGGGAGGCATTAAGGCGCAGCTCCTCACAGATTGAGAGAAGGATGGAAAGAAACATCGCAAGAGATGAGGAGAGGTCTGCCCCCCGCAGAGCAGTCAGCCCCGAGGCCGTTAAGGGCCTTGATAATATAGACTTCTTCAACGAAGATGTTGAGGCCGAGGCACCTCCCGCCCGCCGTCCGGAGCCGGAGCCCATCACGGAGGAGCCTCCCGTTATGCCCGTAAGGCCCGTTGACACCACAGGGGCAAACGCCCCCCGTCAGACTCCTCCCGGCTTCTTCGAGGCCTCAGAGGAGCCCGTATCTCCCGAAGAGAAGGACTACTTCGAGGAGTTCTTCAGAAAAAAGTAAAAGCGGATGAATAAAGCAATGAAGGAAGAAATAAGAGGAATATATACATCGAAGCTTATTAAGAAGGAAGAGGTCATGTCCTATGTTAAGGACAATGACAGAATCGTCTGCCACGGCGGTGCCACCTCCTTTCTGGGCCTTCTCGATGAAAATATAGAAAAGCTCCACGGCATTGAACTTTTTACAATGTTCCTTCTTGCCGATTATTACAGCTTTCTAAAGGACGAATACAAGGGCAACATTAACCACCACGCCGCCTTTGTTTCCTCCGCCATAAGAAAGGCTCTGGGCGAGGGGCAGAGAACGGAGATTAATCTTGTTCACTTCGGCGAAACAGATTCCTATGTCCGTAATTACTGCCGTCCCACTCTTCTTGCCGTTCAGTGCTCTCCTCCCGATGAGGACGGCTATCTTTACATGGGCTATAACTCCATGGGCCACATCCCCGCAATTGAGATGGCAGACAGGATTATCGTTCAGGTTAATCCCCATATGCCCCGAATCCTCGGTGACTGCAATAAGCTTCACATAAGCAAGGCAAGCTGTATCTATGAGGATGCCGTTTCAATGGGCGGCGCCCCCATTATTTCCTATACGGAAAGAGATGTTGCCGCCGCAAAAATCATTGCCGGAAGAATTCCCGACGGCGCCACAATTCAGATAGGCGTGGGCCGTCTTCCCGATGCCCTTGCCCCCTTCCTTAAGGACCACAGGCATCTGGGCGTTCATACGGAGGTTTTCACAAACTCTCTTATGGAGATGATGAAGGCCGGAATCGTCGATAACAGCCGTAAGAGTCTCCTCCCCGGCAAGGCCGCCTTCGGCTTCCTTGATTTTGCCTTTGCCGCCCGCGAGCTCTATGACTTTGCGGATAATAACGAGCAAATGGAAATGTGCAGCATTTCCTGGGTAAATAACCCCTATATCATAGGCCAAAACAAAAACCTTGTCTCCGTCAATTCCTGCCTCTCCGTTGACCTTACGGGGCAGGTTTGCTCCGAGGCACTGGGCTTTAAGCAGTACGCGGGAAGCGGAGGTCAGCTTGACTTTGTAAGAGGCGCAAAGCTTTCCGAGGGCGGAAGAAGCTACATCGTCTGCAACTCCGTTGTGGAGAAGAAGGACGGAAGCCTTATTTCCAAAATTGACCTCACCCTGCCCTACGGCTCCCCCGTAACAACGCCCCGAAATGACGTTGATGCAATCGTAACGGAGTATGGCGTTGCGGAGCTTCGTTACCGCTCCATATCCGAAAGGGCAAGGGCTCTTATTGCCATCGCACATCCCTCCTTCAGGGATGAGCTCACCTTCAAGGCAAGGGAGCAGGGCTATTTTATCTGAATTAACAATCCGAAGGGCTTCTTTTCATAAGTTCCCTTCGGATTTTTTTATTATTTTCAGCTTAAATAAAAAGAAAAGGTGTAAAATAGTAAGCACAGCTGCCGCCGGGGGCACCCTCAGGGGTACCTTCGTAAAATCCCCGTGGGTAAGCTACACGGGGAGAAGGAAGAACAGGAGTAAAACAATATGCAGAAAAGAAAAATACTAAAAAACAAGCTCTATCTGTACTTAACGGAGTTTTTTGCCGGAATGAGCGTTATGGCGGTGGAGCTGGGAGCCTCAAGGCTTCTTGCCCCTTATTTCAGCTCCTCACAGATTGTATGGACGATAATAATCGGTACAATTATGATAGCCATGGCTCTGGGTAATATTTACGGAGGAAGGTCTGCGGATAGAAATCCCAGTCCCGACAGGCTTTACGGAAGAATTATCATTGCCGCTGTATGGATTGCCCTTATTCCCGTTCTGGGCAAGTACATTATTCTCGGTATTTCGGGGATAATGATATTCACGGTTTCGGGAAATTATCTTATCTGGGCCGCCTTTGCAGCCTGTATGATAATCTTTGTATTTCCCCTTTTCCTTCTGGGAACGGTAACGCCCTCCCTTGTAAAGTACACCGTGGATGACCTTGATGACAGCGGTAAGGTCGTGGGTATGCTTAACGCCTCCAACACCATAGGCAGCATTATAGGAACCTTCGTGCCCACCTTTGTGACCATTCCCGCCGTGGGCACCTCCATAACCTTCATAATCTTTGCCGCCATTCTGATGGCTCTTGCAGCCGTTTATTTTGCATCGACCGGGGAAAAGAGCGTTAAGACTTTTGTGGGAATAGCTGTTCTCATTGCCTCCTGCTTCTTCGGCTCCTCCGACAGCTTTGCCTTCTGGGAGAGGACCCTTACCTACGAGGGTGAGTCTGTTTACAACTACCTTCAGGTAAAAGAGGATGAGGATACGGTTTACCTCTCCACAAATGTCCTTTTCGGCGTTCAGTCCGTTTACTGCAGAAGCGATGAGCTTACGGGAATGTACTATGACTATGCCATGGCAGCCCCTCTTATGGCGGGGGTTAACGAGAAGGAAAAGACGGATATTCTGGTTCTCGGAATGGGCACGGGCACCTTCGCAACCCAGTGCAGACGCTATTTTGAGGGAACGGATATAGTGGGCGTTGAGATAGACGATGCCATAACGGCCCTTGCCTCCGAGTACTTTGCCCTTGATGAGTCCATCCCCGTTTACACCTATGACGGAAGGGCATTTCTCAACGCCGTTTCGGATAAATACGATGTTATTATGGTGGATGCCTATCAGGATATAACCATTCCCTTCCAGATGTCCTCCGTTGAGTTTTTTACCCTCGTTAAGGAGCATCTCGCCCCGGGTGGAGTTATGGTTGTCAATATGAATATGCGGGGTGAAAACGGCGACAGCATCAACGAATATCTTGCCGATACCATTGCCTCCGTCTTTGATTATGTTTATACCGTCGATGTAAGGGGCGCAACCAACAGAGAGCTTTTTGCCTCCGATAACGCCTCCTTCCTTGAGGATATGGAAAGAAACCTGGCCTTAGATACCCACGGGGACTTAAGGGATGTTATGACGAGGGCTCTTGACAATATGGAAGAGTACAATGAAGGGGAGCACATTATGACGGATGACAAGGCCCCCGTTGAGCTTCTGGGAATGGCCGTTATCGATGATATAATCGGCGCCGAAATTGAGTATTACAAGGATGTTTACAAAAAAGAGGGCATAAAGGGTCTTCTGGGCGCCTTCTGAAAAGCCTGATAACCATATGTTAAATAAAAAATAATTTGATTTTTTTCGGAACTTGATTTATAATACCCTATAAGTATGCTGTGGAATAGACTCAGCAATAAAAACGAAAACAAAAAACATTGAGGAAGAATGCTATGAAGAAACTGTCCGTTAAAAAAGGCATTGAGTGCATGGCCTGCATGACCTGCGCCAATGTTTGCTCCAACATGTGGTTCAAGACCGAAGATTCTCAGAAGGCCTGCCTTTCCATCGGCATGAAGGGCGAAGAGGTTGTTCCCTCTGTCTGCATCCAGTGCGGCAAGTGCGCAAAGAACTGCCCCGAGGGCGCTATCACTCAGAATCCCAAGGGCGTTTACATGATCAACAAGAAGCTCTGTAAGGGCTGCGGCAAGTGTGTTGAGGTTTGCCCCTTCCATGTTATCGTTATGCCCGAGGGCGCAGAGGCTCCCACCAAGTGCATTGCCTGCGGTCAGTGCGCAAAGGTCTGCCCCATGGAGATGCTCGAGATTATCGAGAAGTAATCTCACAGCTTCTGACATATTAATCCCGGATTTAACGGCATAGTCTGCATAAAAGCGGGCTATGCCGTTTTTATATATTCCCTCCGTCAGACTCCCGTGTCATTTTCGGATGATAAAGAAAAACATCAAATATCTAATATTAATTGCGGTATCATCTTGACTATTGGATTAGATTAGGATATAATGACCCTGCTGAAATTAATTATTATATGGGAGGGCATAGTAAATGTCCCGTACAAAGCTTAAAGACAGACTTCTTCCCGATTATACAAAGGGTGAAGAAATTGCAAATATGGTAACTCACATTGTAGGCGGTGCCTTCGGCATAGTTGCCCTTGTTCTGTGTGTTGTCTTTGCGGCAAAAAAGCACGATGCCTATCTTGTTGTGGGCTCGGCCATATACGGCTCCTCGCTTATCGTGCTCTATTCGATTTCCTCTGTATATCACGGTCTGAGGCGTAATATGGGCAAGAAGGTAATGCAGGTGCTTGATCACTGTACGATTTATTATCTTATCGGAGGTACATACACGCCCATAGCCCTCGGCCCCATAAGAGCTCTTCATCCGGCAATAGGCTGGGTTATCTTCGGCCTTGTCTGGGGTATTATCGCCTTTGCCGCAACATTCACGGCAATAGACCATAATAAATACAAAAAGCTCTCCATGATATGCTATCTGGGAATCGGCTGGCTGATTGTCTTTGCCCTGAAGCCCACCATTGAGGCCATCACCATGACGGGCTTCTGGCTTCTATTAGGCGGCGGAGTTGCGTATTCCATCGGCGCAGTACTGTACGGCATCGGAGGAAAGCAGGGAAAAAGATATGTCCATTCCGTTTTCCATATCTTTGTTCTTCTCGGTACGGCCCTTCAGTTTATAGCGGTTTTCCGCTGCTGTCTGTAAGCGGATGCTAACTATACTATATTATACATAGAGTGAAAAAATCTTGACAAAGCGGCCCTCCTGTGGTACTCTGTTTATGCTCTTTTCCATGGCTTACGGTGAGCAAGCCACGAAAAACTGAACAGGCGCCATTATGGAGGGCCGGGCCGCTTAAGGCAGCAGATAAATGAACATCTGTGGGACAGTTCAAATACTATCCTGCGGGTGATTTTTTTATTCCGCAGTTTTAGGAGGCTATTTTTTTATGTCAAAAGAAGAAGTGTTTCAGAAAAAAGCGTTTCGCATTTCCCGTGAATCAATCGTTGTAAACCTTTTCCTGTCGGTGTGCAAGCTGTTTGCGGGACTCATTGCAAATTCCGATGCGATGATTTCCGATGCCGTTCACTCCGCATCCGATGTCTTCTCAACCTTTATCGTTATGATAGGCATCAAAATCTCCGGCAAGGAGGCGGATAAGGAGCACCCCTACGGCCATGAGCGCCTTGAGTGCGTTGCCTCCGTCTTACTTGCAATCACCCTTGCGGTTGTGGGTGTCGGAATAGGCTACAAGGCCGTCCTTTCCATGATAAACGGCACCTACGGCGATGCTCCCGTGCCCGGCATTCTCGCTCTGGTCGCATCCATTGTGTCCATTGCCGTAAAAGAGCTTATGTTCAGAAGAACAAGAAGGGTTGCAAAGGAAATCAATTCCTCTGCCCTTATGGCCGATGCCTGGCACCACAGAAGCGACGCTCTTTCCTCTGTGGGCGCTTTAATCGGTATTGCAGGTGCCCGCCTGGGCGCCCGCATAATGGACCCTCTTGCTTCCGTAATCATCTGCGTATTTATTCTCAAGGCCGCATGGGACATCTTTGCCGATGCCGTTAACAAGATGGTTGACCATTCCTGTGATGAGGAGACAGAGGCAGCGATGCGTGAGGTTATCCTCGATACAAGAGGCGTTGAACATATTGATGAGCTTAAAACCCGCGTTTTCGGTGCAAGATGCTATGTTGAGGCGGAGATTGCCGCAGAGCCCTCCCTGACCCTTAACGATGCCCATGAGATTGCAGAGGCTGTCCATGATGCAATTGAGGATAAGTTCCCCAATGTAAAGCACTGCACAATCCACGTAAACCCCGCAGACTGATTAAAACTCCATAATAAAAACGAATTAAAAGTATTAAAATAAACACCCCAAAT
>JAKSPP010000085.1 GCA_024404735.1 Oscillospiraceae bacterium
ACTCCGAAAAGGAGATATTTTTTTCCGGTCTGTTAGGCGAGGGTTCTTTTCAGAGTGCGTGAGGAATCCTTTGGTTTTTTATCGGAAAAGGACTGATTATGAGCCATATTCACTCCTCCCCCATCTGGACATTGTATATTTCACGATAGGCAGGGCAATTTTCCATAAGCTCACTGTGGGTACCAAGGCCTATTATTCTTCCGTCATCGATACACATTATTTTGTCCATATTCATTACAGATGATACTCTCTGAGCAATAACAATAAGAGCATTGGGACTGTAACCGGAAAAAATAGCATTTCTTACCCCTGCATCCGTCCTGTAATCAAGTGCACTTGAGGAATCATCAAGAACAATTATATCCGAATGCCCCGCAAGGGCCCTTGCAATCATAATTCTCTGACGCTGACCTCCGCTGAGGTTTGAGCCTCTCATCTCACTTTTATGCTTATATCCGTCCTCATAGGATGAAATAAACTCATCTGCAAAGGCAGATACAGAACCGGAATACAAATCCTCCGGGGGCAGGTTTCTGTGAAAGTCGATGTTCTCCTCCATTGTTCCGGCAAAAACGATATCGTTCTGGAAAACAGCACCGAATTTGCCGCGAAGGGATTTTCTGTCAAGGGTTCTTACGTCTTTTCCGTCAATGAACACAGCGCCCTCTGTCGGGTCATAAAAACGCATAAGAAGATTAATAATGCTTGTTTTTCCGGAGCCTGTTGGACCTATAATACCGAGAGATGAGCCCTTCTCCATGGAAAAGCTTATATTAGTAAGACTGTTTTCGCGGCAGAAGCCGGGAACATCCGACGAATTTTTACTGTCGTTTCCGTAAGCAAAGGATACGTTTTCAAATCGGATATAGCCCTCTCCGGTGGGTATGGCCGCATTTTCCGGTGAGATAAGGGGGAGGCCGTCATCGAGAGCAACTACCTCCGCAATTCTGTTGGCAGATGCATTTGCCTTTGAAAGGGCCATAAGGATTCTGTTAAGGCCCAGAGTGCCCGTTAAAATCATATTGAAGTATGTCAGGAAGGCAAGAATAACACCGGGCTTTGTGAGGCCGGAATTTACCCTTCTCGCACCTATGAGAACAACAAGAGTAAGGCCGATATTAAGGAAAAAGGTCATAATCGGCCCCGGAGATGCCATTATTATGCCTGCCCTTCTTTCTTTTCGGGTAAGGTCATCATTGAAGGCGTTAAAACGTTCTTTCTCATAGTCCTCTTTGGAAAGAGCCTTTACAACTCTTATACCCGTGATGTTTTCGCGCAGAATCCTGATTACAGAGTCAAGACTCTCCTGAACCATAAGGAAAAGAGGAATTCCCTTTCTGGACACTATGAGGATTGAAAGAATTGCAAGAGGAGCAATTACGGCAAGAATAGCGGCAAGACCTGTATCCATAGAGAAGGTTACGAGTATACCGCCTATTATAAGTGCGGGAGCCCTTATTCCGGTTGCGAAAAGAGCCCTGATAAAGCCCTGGACATTGTACGTATCGGATGTCATTCTTCCTGTAAGTGACGGAAGTCCGAAAAAGTCCATATCATTTCCGGACAGGTTAATTGAAGCGGCAAAAAGGTCACGCCTCATTTCATAGGCGGATTCCGTTGCAAGCTTTGTAGTTTTTCTGTTTGCGGTAATATTCAGATATCTGCAAAAAAGCGCAAGGAGGAGCATAATAAGCCCCCATAAAACCGCAAGCCTCAGGCTTTTCTTCGGCGCAACCTCATCAATCATATATTCGAAAACATATGGAATAAGAAGCTCAAACATAGCCGCGGTAAATTTCGTTATGAGAATAAAGGCAATGAGGCCTTTTCTGTTTTTGAAATATGAAAGAATAAAGTTCATAAACGGCCTTCTCCCACGAATTTAATCGTTGACACTTTATTATACAACAGAATTCGGAAAAAATCATCAAGAATTTAAATAAAAAAACGGAAGAACCTTAATTATCGGCTCTTCCGATTTGCTTTATTATAATGCTTTAGTTTTCTTCATCTTCGGGGCTTCTGAGTTTTTCTGCCTTTACCTTTATAACTCTGAGGCCGTCCGTTTCCAGTACAGTCAGAGCTATATTGTCATAGACATGCACACTTCCCTTTTCGGGATAAGTGCCGGCAATCTCAATGCAGAAGCCACCGAGAGTTGAGCTTTCACCCTCAAACTCGTCCTCGTTCAGCTCCATAAGCTCAATAAAATCGCTGATTGCCATATCACCGTCAAGCTCATAGGTACCATCGGCAGCCTCAACAACCTCATCCTCGATGACATCGTTTTCATCCCAGATTTCGCCGACTATTTCCTCGAGGACATCCTCAAGGGATACAATACCTGTACAGCCTCCGTATTCATCGGTTACAACCGCAAGATGGCATTTGATTGTCTTAAGTCGTGAGAGGACATCGGGAAGCTTGGTTGTTTTGTAGATATACTCCGGAGGCATCAGAAGAGAGCGGATATCTGGCTTTTCATTATCCAGAAGTGCCTTAAAGAATCTGTTCAGGAAAAGGATACCGACGATATTGTCAATACTTCCGTCATATACGGGAATTCTTGAGAAGGGAGATGCAAGTATCGCCTTATATACATCATCCCATTCATCACTTATATCAACGGCATAAACGTCAACACGTGCCGTCATTACCTCATAGACAGCAGTCTCGTCAAAATCAAGAGCAGCCTGAAGGAGCTCACTGCGCTCTTCATCGAGAACATCCTCATCCTCGGCCATCTCAATAATTGACTGTAGCTCAAGGGCGGCTGCGTCCTCGTCTGCCTCATCCTCTTCACCCTTCATGGGAAGAGTAATGAGCTTTACAACAGAAACAACAATAAAGATAAGGGGCCATAGAATAATTGTGAGCAGCCTTATGGGGTAGCAGACAACAAGAGCAAGGCGGTTTGCATTTTTCTTGGCAACAATTTTTGGAATTGTCTCACCGAATACTATAACAGCAGCGGTAACTATTACGGCAGAGATGAATGTAAGAGCATCTTCACTCTTCCCTGTCTTATTTGCAATAATAACGGCTATTACCGTTGCAACAGAGGAAATAGCGATGTTTGCAAAGTTATTTCCTATAAGAATGGAAGAAAGAGCACTGTCAAAATTATCAATAATTCTGCAGGCAAGAGCCGCTCTTTTGCTTCCGTCATCCGCAAGATTTTCAAGTCTCATCTTGTTTGCGGAGGAAAGACTCATTTCCGAAGAAGAGAAAAATGCGGAAAGGAGGATACAGATGATTACGGAAATTACATAGAATGTCATGCCTCTTCCTCCTCACCCTCTGCCGTCTCGGGCTTTACAATACAAAGCTTTGTTATTCTGTGTCCGTCCATTTTAAGAACAACAACCGAAAGTCCGTTATATGAGAAGCTGTCTCCCTCATCGGGAATTGTATCAAACTGCTCATATGTCCATTCGCCCAGGAGCTTATGCTCAAAGTCAAAATCCGAAGGATCCTTATAATCCATAAAGTCAAAGGCCGTTTCGATGTCCTCATCGGCAGAGAAGGTGTAGGAGCCATCGGAATTTCTGACGCAGCCCAGTTCAACCACATCCTCCTCGTCCCAGATATCTCCCACAAGAACCTCCAGAATATCCTCAACGGTTACGATGCCGAGAGTACCGCCGTAGTTGTCCATAACTACGGCCAAATTAAGCTTTTTACCGGATAGCACGGGAAGAAGCTCGTCAACCTTGGCAGAGCTGTGAATAAAGAAGGCCTCATCAAGAAGCTCACGGACATTCGTTTCGCCACCTGACACAAGATATGCCTTAACAAACTTTCTGACCTGAAGGATTCCGATGATATTGTCAATTGTCCCTTCATATACGGGAATACGGCTGTGGCGCGCTGTCTTGACTGCATCTACTATTTTTTCAAGAGGAGAAGCAATATCAAGAGAAACCAAATCGACGCGGGCTGTAATGATGCTTTCAACAGTAACATCACCGAAGCTGAGAGCGGAGGAAACAAGTTCTCCGCGGGCTTCCTCAAGCTCACCCTCGTCTGTCATATTCTCGATTATATCATAAAGTTCGTCTCCCGTGACGGTAACATCACTGTCACCTTTTGTAAGCTTCGATGCTGCCCTTCCGATTCCCGTTAAAATTGCGGAAACGGGAGTGAAAATAAGCATAAAGAAGCAGAGCGTTCCGGCCGTACCGAGAGAAAAACGCTCGGGATATTTCTTTGCTATGCTTTTGGGGAGCATTTCTCCGACAAAGAAAACAACAATCGTTGAAATAACAGTTGAAACCGCTACTGCATCAATACCCCTTGAACGAGTTACAAGAAGAGTAACAATACTTGTTGCTGCAATGTGGGTAATGTTGGTGCCGATAAGAATTGTAGTTATGGCTTTATCGAAGTTTTCCGTAATATATACGGCTTTTTTGGCACGCTTATCGCCTCTGTCAAGGGCCATTTTGAGTTTAACCCTGCTGCAGGCGGCAAAAGCAGTTTCACATACGGCAAAATATGCCGCAAAAAACAGTAATATAAAAACAAATAACGCGGGTAATATGCCATCGTCCATGGCGGTCAATCACACTCCAATTCAGGAATTACAGGAATAATATACTATAAAAACAATTGGCCTCTTCGGGAAAAAATCCCGAAGAAGTAAGCAAAGCCAAAATACAGCGGATCAGTATGCAACGCCCCAGTAAATCATCTTCTCGGCCTTCTTGCCGCAGATGGGGCAGGTATCTCCGAGGTTCTCCTGCTTAAAGGGGATGCAACGGCTTGTCATACCGGCCTTTTCTTTCATTGCGACCTCGCAGTCGAGACCGCCGCACCACATGGTCTTGATGAAGCCGCCGTTTTTCTCCTGAAGCTCTTTTGCCTCTTCAAGAGAGTGAGCCTCATAGATATGCTCTGTAAGATTCTTGTTAGCCTTTTCGTAAAGACCTGCCTGAACAAGAGCCAGAGCGTCCTTTACGCCGTTTACAACATCATCGAGGTTAACGGTAATCTTCTCAAAGTTATCACGGCGAACGGCAACGCAGACACCGTTTTCAATATCACGGGGGCCGAGCTCAAGTCTTACGGGAACACCCTTCATCTCATACTGAGCGCACTTCCAGCCGAGAGAGTTATCACTGTCATCAACCTTTACTCTGATACCTGCGGCCTTGAGAGCGGCATATACCTCGTCTGCCTTTTCGAGAACACCGGGCTTGTGCTGTGCAACGGGGACAACAACGACCTGAATGGGAGCAACCTCGGGAGGAAGAACAAGACCGTTGTTATCGCCGTGTGTCATAATGAGGCCGCCGATGATACGGGTGGAAACGCCCCAGGATGTCTCATGAGGAGTCTGCTGAGTATTGTTCTTATCCGAGAATGCAATGCCGTATGCCTTTGCAAAACCATCTCCGAAGTAGTGGGAGGTACCGGACTGAAGAGCCTTGCGGTCATGCATCATACACTCAACGGTGTAGGTACGCTCGGCACCGGCAAACTTTTCCTTATCTGTCTTAAGACCGCGGACAACAGGCATGGAAAGAACCTTCTCGCAGAGCTCTGCATAGACCTCAAGCATTGTCTCGGTTTCTTCAATTGCCTCTTCTGCGGTTGCGTGAAGGGTGTGGCCCTCCTGCCAGAGGAACTCTCTTCCGCGAAGGAAGGGTCTGGTGGTCTTCTCCCAGCGGAGAACAGAGCACCACTGGTTATATTTCATAGGAAGGTCACGCCATGAATGAACGACATGGCTCCAGTGGTCGCAGAAAAGAGTCTCACTGGTGGGACGGATGCAGAGCTTTTCCTGAAGCTCCTCACTGCCGCCAATGGTTACCCAGGCGCACTCGGGAGCAAAGCCTTCGACATGATCCTTTTCCTTCTGAAGAAGGCTCTCGGGAATAAGCAGGGGCATAGATACGTTCTCGTGACCGAGCTCCTTAAAGCGCTTGTCCATCCAGGACTGGATATTCTCCCAGATTGCGTATCCGTAGGGACGCATAATAAAAAGACCCTTTACACCGGAATAGTCGATAAGCTCGGCCTTAACACAGACATCTGTGAACCACTGAGCAAAATCAACCTCCATATCTGTTATTGCATTAACCTTTTTTTCTTTTGCCATTTTTATTTATCTCCTTTTGGCGAGGGGCCTTCCCCCCACCCATAATAAGCCTTAAAGGCAGAACTACGCAATTTGATATATTACGATAATAATAACCTTTAGTCAAGAAAAAAATAATAATTATATATAACTATAAGGAAAAATCCCCGAAAGGAAGTGATATAGTCCCCTTAGAGTAGACACTTGAAATAATAAAAATTTCGAGACTACAC
>JAKSPP010000086.1 GCA_024404735.1 Oscillospiraceae bacterium
AAAATAATCTTCGACGCACACTTTGCAAACGTACAGGCACACTCCGGTTCTCAGTCAAACTACGCCGTTTACCTTGCCCTGTGCAAGCCCGGCGATACCGTTCTCGGCATGAGCCTTGACCAGGGCGGTCACCTTACCCACGGCTCCAAGGCAAGCTTCTCCGGAAAGAACTACAACTGCATCTCCTACGGCCTCAACCCCGAGACAGGAAGAATCGACTATGATCAGGTCCGCGACCTTGCAAAGAAGCATCAGCCGAAGATGATAATAGCAGGCGCCTCCGCATATCCCCGCTTTATTGACTACAAGGCATTCAATGAGATTGCAAGAGAGGTCGGCGCATATCTAATGGTAGATATGGCTCACATTGCAGGCCTTGTTGCCGCAGGTGAGCATCCCTCCCCCATGCCCTATGCGGACATCGTCACAACCACAACCCACAAGACCATGCGCGGCCCCCGCGGCGGTATCATCCTCACCAATGACCCCACCATCGCAAAGAAGATTAACTCCGCAATCTTCCCCGGCTGTCAGGGCGGCCCCCTTATGCACATTATCGCCGCAAAGGCAGTTGCCCTCGGCGAGGTTCTCAGACCCGAATTCAAGACCTACCAGCATCAGATAGTGGCAAACGCAAAGGCCCTTGCAGACACCCTTATTGAAAACGGCCTTGACCTCGTTTCCAACGGTACAGACAACCACATGATGCTTCTTGACCTTAAGAAGACCGATATGAGCGGTAAGGACCTTGAGGAGCGCCTTGACTCCGTTCGCATAACCGCAAACAAGAACGCCGTTCCCAATGACCCCCGTCCCGCCGGCGAGACCTCCGGCGTAAGACTCGGCTCCCCCGCCGTTACAACCCGCGGCTTCAAGGAGGCAGAGATGAAGGAGGTTGGTGAGCTCATCGTAAAGGCCGTTAACAGCTTCGATTCCTCCCGCAAGGAGATTGAGGAGCGCGTTTCCGCCCTCTGCAGCCGCTTCCCCATCTACGAGCCCAAGTTCAGAGACTAAGGCGCCTCACACAAAACAGCTTGTTCCTATCCTCTCTTTTTTCTTCCCGTCCGAAAAATTCGTTTCTCGGGCGGGCTTTTTTATGCATAAAAATAAGCGGTGAACATTTTCATTCACCGCTTTAATAATAATTATTATTTACAGCTCGTCATCATCGAGCTCGTCATCCTCTTCGCAAAGAGGCTCTTCATCCTCATCGGAGTCATCGCTTCCCTCGGCCCTGAGTTTTGCAAGCTCTGCAAGCTCGCCCTCGCCGTTTAAGAATCTCTCGAAATCATCGGGGTCAAACAGAGCCTTCTCCTCGTCCTCCTTCATCTCCTCTTCAAAGTCGGAGGTGTAGGACTCGGCATAGAACTTTTTGTTCTTGAAGCCGTCAATGAGCTCTCTTATAACCTGAATTCCGAAGAGAATAACAAAGGCGGCGAAAATTACAAGAACGGGGATTGCAAAGCCCTTGGGCATCTTCTCCTTGGGGTCATCCGTCAGCATTGCCTCATAGATTTTCTTTATTAGATAGCTTATATATCCGCAGGCAACAACACGGCAGAACATTCTGAAGGCAAATCTGTTTGCCTTCTGACTTGCGGTTCTCTTCTTGCCGTCATCCGATGAAAAAAACAGTCCCATTAAATAAATATCTCCCTTGTTTTCATAAAGCGCAAAAGCAGTTCTTTCCGCTTATTATATTATATTTTTCCGCACTTGTAAACCCCTGACGGGCTAATCAGCCTCTTTTGCGGGCTTCATTAAGAACAAGCCTCAGGGCGGTATCCTTATCCGTTCCCCCAAGCTGCAGTTTTCGCCCAAGGGCAAGAAGCCTTGTGAAGTCCTCATTGGGCTTAAGACCTGCGGCAATAAGGTCGGCCCCGGTAACGCCGGGAAGGGCGACGGCCCTTTCGTACTCGGCCAGTCTGTCGAAAAGGAAGGCCTCGGCAGGGGCCGTATCCGTACCTATCATGGCATCGCACAGGGCAATATAGATTATTCCCTTTTTATCAATTACCTCATCAAAAAGGGCGTTGGTCTTTTTGAGCTTGCTGCAGGAATCATAGAGCTTATTGGGGCGCATGTGGTTAAGAACCGTATTCTTAACATATTCACGAAGCCTTCTGTCGGAGGAAAGCCTTTTGAGGAAATTCCCGGCAGCCTTAACTCTCGCCTCCTCATGCCTGTAGGCGTGGTAGGCGCCGTTAAAAAACTCCGTTGTGGTGGCCTTTCCCATATCGTGGCACAGGCAGGACAGCATAAAGCCCGTGGGGTTATCCGTTTTGTCCCTGTACTCCGCCCCCTTATTCAGAACAATCATCGTATGGATGAAAACATCACCCTCCGGATGGAAGGCAGGATTCTGGGGAAGGTCAATAAGAGCCTCCACCTCGGGAAACCAGAAGGACAGAGCATTGCACTGCCTTAAAACCTCAAAAAATACGGAGGGCTTATCCGATTTAAGAAGGGCTTTTTTAAGCTCCTCAAACACTCTCTCCCTTGAAAGAGCCGTTATATCCGTTTTTCTGCAGATTTCCAGTGTCTCCGGGGCGGGGGTAAAGCCGAAGCGGGCGGCAAACTGGGCAAGGCGCAGGACTCTCAGAGGGTCTTCACCGAAGCTGTTATCGTCAACATGGCGAAGGATTCCCGCCCTTATGTCCTCCCTGCCCCCGAAGAAATCCAGAATCTCTCCGCTTAAAATATCCTCCATAAGGGCATTGCAGGTAAAGTCACGGCGCTTTGCCGCCTTCTCCTCACCCAGAAAGGGGTCAATATCTATCTTAAAATCCCTGTGGCCTCTGCCGGAGAGGGTTTCCGTCCTCGGCATTGCAATATCCAGATTAAGACCGCGGAGAGAGAAAATGCCGAAGCTTTTTCCAATCTCCATAGGCGTTCCGATACCCTTAAGGACCTCCTCAAGAGCCTGGGGGGAAACGCCGTGAACCTCTATATCGAAGTCTGCATCCGGGGAATATGCCCCCTTCATCACCTTGTCTCTTACACAGCCGCCCACAAAATAAGCCCTGCCGCCAAGAGCCTTAAGCTTGGCGGCAAGGCTGACGGCTGCCTCAAGGCCGGTCACTCCCCGGCCTCCTCGGCTTTTTTCCTGTCCCTGAACATCTGAAGGGCATCGGCCTTCCCTGCGAGAATGGTTCTGTAGGATATGTAGGTCATCAGGGCGGAGACAATAACGCCCAGAGACTGGTTCTTATAGCACTTAAGGTACTCATCGCCGTGGCGCTGGACAAGGTATTCGTTGGCACCGGCAAGGCCCAGACCGCCAAGGAAAAGGACTATAAGGGCAATGTGCCAGAGCTTAAACTTATTTGCCTTAACAGAGCAGACAATGTAATAAACGAAGATTGCGGCAAGCATAACGGCACAGAAAATCTGCGTTGCGGAGACAAAGCCGTTTGCGGGAAGGAAGCTGGAATCATAACGTGTGGAGTCTATTACTATCTCCATTCCGGCATAGAAGGCAAGGAAAATTCTGACAGCATCCCCCGTCCTTACCTTACCGTTTTTGCCAAGAGCCCCTCTTCTTCTCAGAAGAATCGTGAGGGTCAGAATAAAAATGGGGATAAGAACTATGGCCTCCGCAAAGAAGGAGGCAAAGCGCCAGTCCCCTGTGCTTGAGGAGTATGAGCCTATGGGAAGGGACATATAGAGGGGATTTTCGATGACGATTTTACTGCGGCAGGTGCTGTCAAAAAGGCTTGAGAGTCTTATGAAGATGAGGCCCACACAGGCGCCGGGGGCAAAGGCATCGAGAAGGGCGCCGTAGGAGGGCGTAAGCCTTACAAGGCGCAGGATAAGGGCGCAGACAAGAAAGGCCGCAAATACGCCGACAATGCAGAAGCCTCCTCTGTCAAGATTTTTAAGGGCTTCGCCCAGGGAGGCGTATTGCTCGGAATGGCAGTACCAGTGCAGGGCTCTTGCACAGTAAAGGCCGGAGATTGTGCCCGTAAGGAAGAGGGCCGACATTGCGGAGAGACCGCCGGAGTCCTTTTTGGACATTCCGAGGCCGAAGACAAGGGCACAAAGAGCGCCAAGTGCAATTATAATTGCACTCCAGTAAATTTTTTCAGTTCCGAGATAAGCTGCGGGAATACTCATTGGCTCACCTCCCCCGAGGGCAGAGCGGTTGCGAAATAGATGATATCGCTCATAGTGCGCTCGGAATCATAAACTACGCGGTTAATGACCTTACCGCCCGTGTAAATAACGGCAGTCTGACCGCCGTCAAGGATATAGGCCTGTATGCAGCCCATGGACTCCATATAGTCGGCAGCCTGATTGACTGTTGCGGCATTGCTGTAGGGGGCCTCGGCTGTTGCAATCATAAGGAGATAGTGGAGCTCGTCAAGCTTGCCGAAGCAGCAGCGGGCATAGATTCTGTCAACCTCACCGATGGGATAAAGGCCTATTGTTCTCTTTACGCCGTTATCTATGACAACGGGGCCGAAGGCAACGGAGAAGAGAATGTCATTTTCCTCAATGAAGGCCTTGAGCTCCTCCTCATCACCCTCATCACCTGCATATCTGAAGAGCATCTCGCCCTTTGAGTTAAAGAAGCAGGTATCGACATATTTTGTCTCGCAGCGATAAAGCTGACGGTCATAGACGGTTACGCCAAGATTGCGGAATTCATAGAAGTCACCGTTACAGGCAACAACGGCATTGACGCTCTTTGCCATATCACTGGCCTTAAGCTGGATTCCGGAGGAGTATGTACCGCCGGCAATACAGCGGCGAAGCTGTGAGGCATCGGCGATTTTAACCTCGGAGAAGGTAACGGAGGAGCCGTTTCTGACCTCCTTCCAGGTTATGGCAAGGATGGTCTCATCATAATAGCAGGTTACCTCCGTACCGGGCTGGAGGACTATATCCGTATTGAATTTGACCTCCTGACCGTCCAGAAGCTCATAGGCATCCCCCACAATCTTCATAACCTCGTTAAGGTCTGTTGTGCGAAGCCAGCCTGTGAAGGAGGGCTCCGGGGCCTTTTCAACGCCCTCGGGGATGGAATACTGCTTCTTTATATACTTGATTCCGTCAAGGGCATAGGCCTTCATATTGTTGACCTGATTGCCTATTTTTACGGAGACGTTGGTCTCCTTTTTTGCCGAGGAAACGGCCACTGTTTCGGAATCGGGGTGAACCGTTCTTCCTATCTGATATATCGTCTGAAGGCTCAGGACAAGACAGCCTATGAAGATAACGGCCCTTACGGCATATACGATTATCTTCAGGGCTTTTTCATCGCCCGGCCTCGGGGCTTCTCTTTCGCCCTTTCTTCTTATTTTTATCATAATCAAACACTTACTCCGTACTGTTATGCGCCGTAGGTACCGCCGGAAAGGGCCTTCAGAAGGGTCTCGTCGGTTCTGATGCTCCATACGCCGGCATTGTAATCTATACCGATGGTGAATACTCTTGAGGTGTTGTAGGCATCGATGTTCTTCATAACCTCCGTAAAGGCGGCATCCCAGATGCTGTCGATAAACTCATCGGTATAGTCACCGTCCTCGCCCAGATACTCACGCTTGTCGGTGTTCTCCGTTGCATACTCAAGGGCAATGTTAACACTCTGCTTAAGGTCTTCCTGTATGGAGGGGATGTTAAGAGATGTGAAGACAACAACCTGAGATGCTGTAAAGGTATCCGTAACGGGCTCATAGGGAAGCTCATAGGAATAGCTGCTCTTAAGTGCCTCGAAGATGGCCTTTTCGTATTTATCCTCAAATTCGGCATTAAGGCCGAGCTCGGAATAGTCACTGAGAAGGGCGTAGCTCTTCTGATAGTCTCCGGAGACAATGCCCTGGAAAAACTCCTTTGTTACCGCTGAGGGGTCACCGTCTGCCCTGGATACAACGGTTCCCTTTTCGTGACCGAAGTAGGTAACGGCAACCGCCGCGATTATTACGGCAACGCCGAGTATTGCAAAGAGGACGTTGACCTTTTTGCGAAGCAGAATGAAAATCAGAAGAGCAGCAATGAGAAGTGCGGCAACGGCAAGCTTTATCGTCTTTGAAATCTTAATGTCAAAGGGATTGCCTCGCTTTGCCTCGCTGATAGCCTGCTCGTTAAGGAGCTTGGCCTGCTTGTTTGCGGCAAGGCTTGAGAGCTTCTCTTCCTCGGCGACCTTGGCGGCCTCCTCGGCGGCTTTTCTGGCGGCCTCTTCTGTTTCAAGGCGAAGACGCTCGGCCTCCTCGGCGGCGGCCTTTTCCGCGGCAATGCGCTCCTCCTCGGCTATTCTTACCTCCTCCTTGGCCTTTACGACCTTTGAGTAAGCGGAAT
>JAKSPP010000087.1 GCA_024404735.1 Oscillospiraceae bacterium
CCTTTTCTTAGGTCTCAGTGCTTCTTTTTTTAGCGCTATTTTGCAACGCGCCCATACAATTCATTCATATCAGAATGTTTTCCAGCAGTTCTTTTTCAAAAACTCACCGATAACCGAAATATCCTCACCTTCATAGTATGCAACGAGCTTCTTTTTGAATTCCGGTACATGGGCCTCCGGAATAACAAGGAATCCATTTCCGTGTGCAATGAGATAATGATTTGCGTAAATAACCGATGCTCTCTTATTACCATCAATGAATATTTGAGTCTTCATGCAGTACATACACAATTCAATGGCAATATCGATTGTGTCTCTTCCGGAACTCAGAATCTCATCAATTCGTTCTTTCACAACCGATTCAACGGGGACTGGAGGTTTATATATGCTTCCCCCAATGGTTACGGGGACTCCCCGAATGCGTCCGCCGTATGCAAAAAAGCCCTCGTTTACAAGCCCTGCGATATGGCACAGTAGATAGTAATCCGATTTTGCCTGAATCACATCCGAATCCAGAATGAATTCCCAGGCGTGCTTCAGATTGAGAATCTTCTGAATATCCGATGCTGTCATTCCGTTGACGGTTCCGTTATCTATAATATCCTCCGTCTGCGGAAACGAGGTTGCCACGCCCTCCAGAACGGCCTGGTCATATATATTGGACTTCATATTTGCTCTTGCAAAATCCAGATTCTGAATCACACGGGGATGGAGCTCCGAAGAAACATAGCCAAGGTCTGAAAGCTTTTTATCTATTTTCCGAATAGCTTTTTTGAGTTCTCTCAGTTCCCGTGCATTGCGAAGCAGAAGCTGGTACAAATCCTCCGAATAGATATCCACATAGGTTGAGGTCAGACGACTGCCAATCCTCTTGCGAATATAGATGTACTTTCCGCTTGCGTTTTCTTTGACCTCCGGTGTACCGTCATAGGGAATCAGATTAATGCGTGCCTGATAATCCGCTTTATCCTGTAAAAGCTTACGGATTTCGTAAAAGTCATTCATACCGGCATCTCCTTTAGGGAACTTTTATGAGCTTAATATATCATAAAGTTCCCTAAAATGCAATAAAAAACAGGGAAGGTATTGAGGATTACGGCCGGTGTTGTAGTATGGGAGGACGAGGGGGGACTGCGGAGGGAGGCACTACCTTGCGGCGCGGATAGGAATCCGCGCCCTACGACGGAGGAAGTGTGTTTAGCTGAGAGGAAACCGCAAGAGTTAGCGGGTCGTCGGGGTAGCGAAGCGTCCGAGCGGCAATGAATTTGCCCCGGTGGGGCAAAGAACCGCGAGGTGACCGAGCCGCAGCGAGAACCGCCCCCTACGAAAGGGTAACTTTACCTGAGAGGAAACCGTGAGAGTTAACGGGTCGTCGGGGTAGCGAAGCGTCCGAGCGGCAATGAATTTGCCCCGGTGGGGCAAAGAACCGCGAGGTGACCGAGCCGCAGCGAGAACCGACCCCTACGAAAGGGAATTTACATTGTCATAACCGCAAGGTTTTGCGTGGGAATGAATTTATATTGCAGGAAGCCGGAAAGAATTAAGGCGCAGAAAACTATCTGCGCCTTAAATACTAAATCCTTAGATACTATATCCTAAATACTAAATACTATATTCCAAATACTATACTATATTACATTACCCTTCGGCTCTTACTACGGCGGATTTCATACTCTTTACATACTCGCCGACATAGGCGGGGCAGTCACGGCCGTACTTTTCCATAAGCTTGATGATGGCAGAGCCGACTATGGCGCCGTCTGCAACAGAGGCCATTTTCTCCGCCTGCTCCGGCGTGGAGATGCCGAAGCCGGTTCCCACGGGGACGGTGGTGCTTTCCCTTATAAGCTTTACAATTGAGGCAAGGTCCGTTGTAATCTCACTTCTTGTGCCGGTTACACCAAGGGAGGAAACGAGGTAAATAAAGCCTTTTGCCTCCTTTGCAATCATTGCGATGCGGTTTTCGGAGGTGGGGGCAATCATGGAGATAAGGTCGAGGCCGTACTTTTCGCAGAGGGGCTTAAACTCATCCTTCTCCTCGTAGGGGATGTCCGGGAGGATGAGGCCGTCGATTCCGAGGGCGGCGGCCTTTGAGATAAACTCCTCGGCGCCGTAGGAATAGACAACGTTTGCGTAGGTCATAAAGACCATGGGAATCGTGACGGTTTTTCTTATTTCCGCAACGAGGTCAAAAATCTTATCGGTTGTAACGCCGCCCTTAAGGGCACGGAGGTTTGCCCCCTGAATGACGGGGCCCTCGGCGGTGGGGTCTGAAAAGGGAATGCCGAGCTCAATTAAATCGGCACCGTTTTCTGCGGCGGCCTTCACAATTTCGAGGGTTGTTTCAAGGTCGGGGTCACCGCAGGTGATGAAGGGAATGAATGCCTTTTTGTTCTGAAAGGCCTTGTAAATATTACTCATGGAGGTCCTCCCCTCTGTATCTGGCAATGGCGGCGCAGTCCTTATCGCCGCGGCCGGAAATTGTTATGACGATGATTTTATCCTTCGGGAGCGTGGGGGCGAGCTTCATTGCGTGGGCAACGGCGTGGGCAGACTCGATTGCGGGGATGATGCCCTCGGTTCTTGAGAGGTACTCGAAGGCGTTGACTGCCTCGTCATCCGTTACGGGGACATATTCCGCCCTTCCGATATCGTGGAGGTAAGCGTGCTCGGGGCCGACGCCGGGGTAATCAAGTCCGGCGGAGATGGAGTAAACCGGGGCAATCTGGCCGTACTTGTCCTGACAGAAGTAGGACTTCATACCGTGGAAGATGCCGAGGCGGCCCGTTGCAATGGTGGCGGCTGTCTCGAAGGTGTCCACTCCCCTGCCTGCGGCCTCGCAGCCTATGAGACGGACGGACTCATCATCAATGAAGTTATAGAAGGTGCCGATGGCGTTGCTGCCGCCGCCAACACAGGCGATTACGGCATCGGGAAGGCGCCCCTCCTTAAGGAGCATCTGTTCCTTAATCTCCTTTGAGATGACGGCCTGAAAATCCCTTACGATTGTGGGAAAGGGATGGGGACCCATAACGGAGCCGAGGCAGTAATGTGTGTCATCAAGGCGGTTTGTCCACTCGCGCATTGCCTCACTGACGGCATCCTTAAGGGTTGCCGTGCCCGTTGTGACGGGAACGACCTTTGCGCCCAGAAGTCTCATTCTGTAGACATTGAGTGCCTGACGCTCCGTATCCTCCTTGCCCATAAAGACAACGCATTCCATACCGAAAAGTGCGGCGGCGGTTGCCGTTGCAACGCCGTGCTGGCCCGCACCCGTCTCGGCAATGAGGCGTGTTTTGCCCATCTTCTTTGCAAGAAGAGCCTGCCCAAGAACATTGTTTATTTTATGGGCGCCTGTGTGCCCCGCCCAGGTCCTTCGTCATCTTCTCGGCGTAATAGAGCCTTGAGGGTCTGCCTGCATAGTCATTGAAGAGCTCGGACAGCTCCCTGTTGAACTCCGGGTCATTTTTATAGAAGTTATAGGCCTTTTCAAGCTCTATAACCGCGTTCATAAGCGTCTCGGGGATGTACTGTCCGCCGTGGACGCCGAATCTTCCTTCAGACATAATAAATTCTCCTTTCGGGTGATGAAAATCGTGGTTTAGATCTGTCATCACGGAAAAACAAAAAGCCCGTCCGTGACTATAATAAGTCAAGGACGAGCATTAATATCATTACTCGCGGTGCCACCTTGATTTACGCCCCTTAAGGCGTACCCTTAGCGGGGTACAGACATACCCCCGGCAACTGACGCATGCCCACGCGTTGCGCTATACTCGGGATTTATAACAAATACCCTTTCCCTCGCACCCTCGGCGGCCCATTTGATAAACCGGTTCGTGCCCCTTTCTCAGCACCGGGGCTCTCTGTGACGGCGTATTTTACCTTTATCTCCGCTTCAACGGTTTGCTTTTTAATTGGCGGTATTTTAGCACTTTAATTCGATAATGTCAATAGCTTTTTTGAGATAGCAAGGGCATTTCGGGGGATTTCCCCGGGCGGGAGAGCAAATGTCCCTCTCCCCTGCCCCTTATCCGACCTTTCTTGCGAGGGTGAAGAGGAGGAAACGGTCATCACCGGTTGCACCGTTATAGGCACAGGTGGAGAAGATGACGATTTTGCCGCTCTCCGGGCGGGTTCCCATATTTTCGAAGACGGAGTTGTCCTCGGCGTAGGAAAGGAGCTCCTCCGTGCTCATCTCATCGCCGATAATATAGTGCTCGGCAAATTCGTCATAAACGACTATGCCCGCAACGGCCCAGAGCTCGTACCTTCCGTCGGGAGTCTCAAGGTACCAGACGGGGTGGTCCTCGAAGAAGGACTGCTTTTCGTAGCTTGGCAGAACGCCGAACATGGAGCCGCTTCTTATATTGTGGCCGTAGACGAGGCTGACCTCGTCGGAGAAGTCGGAGGAGCAGCGGTAATCAAGGAAGATGGCACCGGAGGGGTTGACGCTGCCGTCGGGGAGGTGGCCCGTGTAGTACTGGTTGTCCGTGCCGGCAACGATGGGGTAATTGACCTGAGTGTCGGGGCAGTAGACCCATGCGGCGGTATTGGGGGCGGTTTCACGGAGGAGGGCAAAGTCGGCATCGATGGGGAAAACATAATCGATTTCGCCGACGATATCGTCCCAGGTGGGTCTTGTGTCGGGAGTGGGCTCGGGAGAGGCTTCGCCGTCTGCGGAACCGGAATTGGCGTCGGGAGCCACAGGTGCGGGGGTTACGGTGGGGAGAGAAGGGATTTTTGTGGGCTCAATGATAGTGACTGCGCCGGAGAGCATTTCCGTGCGAAGGGCCTCGGCACTGCGGCGGTCGAGCTTCTCGGAGATGAGCTTATAGGCCGAGAAAATGAATATTACAAGAAAGATAAGGAGAAAGGTTATGCGGAGGACGGGGGTTTTCCCCGCATTTTTTCCTTTGCTTGAGAAGAGCTTCATTATTGCACCTCAGGGTGAGATTGGTTTGAAAAGTTATTATATTATAATTTGCGGGAAAATGCAAGTGCAGGGGGGTGAGGGGAAGATTCCTTACATTATCAAAACCGGGCGGTGGCTTACGGCCATCGCCCGGTTGGGTTGGTTTTTAATATGCAGGGAGCTTTAGCGGCTCTTTTTTCTGCCGGTCTTCTTACCGCCGAAGGCTGCGGCAGCAAAACCGAGAGCAGAGGCAAGGAGAAGTCCTGTCCAGAGGGCGGGCCTTGAGTTATCACCTGTCTTGGGAACATTGGTGTTCTTAATGGTGTTGGTGATTGTGAAGCCGTTCTCGGGGTCACCTGTTACCTTGCTTGTGTAGCCGCTTACTGCGACTTCCTTTACGGTGTAGACAATAAGGGCATCATCCTCATCGTATACGGGGAGCTCCGTGAAGCTTCCCTTCCAGCCTGCTGCGGAGGTGAGAGAGAGCTCCTTGCCGCTGTCCTTACCGTTTGCATAGAGCTTTACGGTGACGGAGGTGGGGCGCTTTCTCAGGCGGTCATTGTTATCGGACCATACCTTTGTGACGCTGATCTCTGTCTTCTCGTCGGTACCGCCTCGTCCGGGCTCTTCTTCGGAGGGGATTTCGGGATCTTCGCCGGGGCCGCCGGTTCCGCCCATACCGCCGTCATACTTGTTAACGATATCAAAGCCGCCGGTCTTTTCACTGCCTGTAATGGTGGTCAGGTAACCGGGGACTGCGTCCTCTTTTACCTCGTACTTGGTGCCGCTCTTATAGGCAACGGTGAAGCTGATTTCCTTCCAGCCGTCGTCTTTGGTCATGGTCTTGTGTGCCTTCTCGACGCCGTCTGCAAAGAGTCTTACAGTGATGGTATCGGGGCGGAGACCGTAAGTGTTGTCGCTGTCATCCCAGGTCTTTCTGACCTTAATGGTGATAACAGTGGGGTCGTCGTCATGTACAGGGGGAATGTAGGGGGGAGTGTACTTGTTGTTGAAGCTAATGACCTCGGCTGCATCGGCATTCTTCTCTATTTTCATCTCCGGTGTGAGCACGCCGTCTACATCTGTTATAACTACGGTGATTTTATACTCGCTTTCATCGTAGGTTATGGTACTGTCGCTGCCTTTAACTTCCTTTACGGTGTATTCAAATTTGCCTTCGGAAGTATACTTAATATCCTTAAAGGTGAATTTGCCTTCTGCATCGTTCTTTGCAGAATCATTAACGCCGCCATCGCCGGTAAGAGTAAAGCTGAAATCATCCCCGGCAAGAGTCTTGCCGGTGAGAGTCTTCATACCATTAATGGTGACTTTGGTGGGCTCGGGAGTGTAGGTATTGGAGAAGGTGATTGCAGAAACC
>JAKSPP010000088.1 GCA_024404735.1 Oscillospiraceae bacterium
CCAGTGCAATTCCGATTACGATGGAAAAAAGGCCTGCAAAAAAGCTCTCCCACAGGACTATTCTTCTTATCTTGCCTCTGTCCATTCCCAGAATGTTATAAAGGCCGAATTCCTTGTTTCTTCTGTTAATGAGAAAGGAATTTGTGTAAAAGAGAAAAATAAGGGAGAAAAAGCCGACTATGAAGGAGCCCAGATTCAGGATAAGCCTGACTGTAGAGCCTCCGTAAATACTGTCAAGCAAGGGGCAGAAAGAAAGTGCGCTGAGAATAAAAAATATCATTACCATACCCACACAGGTGAGTATATAGGGAAGGTACAGACTGCGGTTTTTTCTTATGCCCCCCACGGCAAGACGGGGATAGAGCTTCATATGGTCTTACCCCCTCTTTGCAGCATTGTGAGGGTATCGGAGATTTTTTCGTAAAGCTCCCTGTCATCGGATGAGCCCCTGTAAAGCTGATGAAATACCTCGCCGTCCTTAATGAAGAGAACTCTTCCGGCTGTGCCCGCCGCTTTAACGGAGTGGGTTACCATAAGAATGGTTCTTCCTGTTTTGTTTATATCCGAGAAAACACGAAGAAGCTCCTCGGAGGATTTGGAATCAAGGGCGCCGGTCGGCTCATCGGCAAGGATGATTTTGGGATTTGTTATAAGCGCCCTTGCAACGGCGGCACGCTGCTTCTGTCCGCCGGAGACCTCATAGGGGTATTTCTTGAGAAGTGAGGCTATTCCGAGGGATTCGGAAACGGACTGAAGGCGGGAAAACATTTCCGTGCGGCTTACTCCCGCAAGGACAAGGGGAAGAACTATGTTATCCTCGAGAGAGAAGGTATCAAGGAGATTGAACTCCTGAAAAACGAAGCCAAGATTGTCTCTTCTGAAAACAGCAAGGTCCTTCTCCTTTATTTTGGAAAACTCCCTGCCGTCGAGAATGACGTTTCCCGAGGTGGGTCTGTCAAGGGAGGCGAGAATATTGAGAAGGGTTGTCTTGCCGGAGCCGGACTCGCCCATTATGGCAACGTACTCTCCCTTTTCAACCGAAAAGTTAATATCCTTAAGGGCCTCGATGGAGTTTCCGCCGAAACGGTCTGTGTATATCTTTTTAACGTGTGATACGGAAAGAAGACTCATAATAATATTTCCTCCTGAATCGTAATCTTTTCTTTTTTCATCTTACGCCGTTGATTATAGAGGAAAAGCGGAGGCTTCTCCATAGAATTTCCTTACGGTCGGAGGCAAAAAACTTACAAAATCGTCACAAATGCCTTTTATTTCCGTCTCATTCAAAGCTCCTTCTGTCATCGGGAAGGCGCAGACGGAAGCAAGAGCCCCTTCCGGGGACGGAGGAAACGGAAACCTCCGCGCCGAGGCTGTCGCAGATGCTTTTGCAGAGGAAAAGGCCTATACCGCTTGATGTCCTGTCGTTTCTTCCCGTAAGGCCCGTGTAACCCCTTTCAAATATTCTGGGAAGGTCGGAGGCATCAATGCCTATTCCCGAATCCTTAATGCAAAGGCAGTCCCCTTGCATATAAACATCCACGCTCCCGCCTGCGGGGGTGTACTTGACTGCGTTGGAAATAAGCTGCTCTATTGCCATGGAAAGCCACTTTTCGTCCGTAACAATGGTCTTCTCCGTGGGAGTAAAGGCAATTTTAATACCCTTGCCTATGAAAAGAGAGGCAAATTTACGGAGTATGCCTCTTATAATGGGGTCAAGCTCATATTCCTTTATGACATAATCTGAGGTGCCTGCACCGAGACGAAGATAGCCCAGAACCATCTCAACATACTGCTCTATGGCAAAAAGGTCCCCGGACAGCTTTCTTCCCAAAGCGCTGTCCTCATTTGCAAGAGTAAGGCGCATGGAGGCGATGGGGGTCTTTATCTGATGCACCCAGGTGGTAAAGTAGTCAAGGGCATCACTAAGGGAAGCCTCACTTTTAAGGCGCAGGTCATTTTCCCTCTGAAGGATAAGTGAGATAAGCCTTCTGTAGTCCTCATCCTCCGTTTTCTTATATTCCTCAAAGGCATTAACAACTCCGGGAGGCAGCGCCAAAAGGCGCATAAGGGCCATGTGCTTCCTTTTCTTCTTTATATACTCGGATAAAGCGAAAATAAGGATAAGGGCAAGGGAGAGAAGAGCAGGATACAGGCAGGCTCCCAAAGGCAGGCCGTAAAGCATAAAGGCAATAAGGAAAAACAAGGTGCAGATAACAAGAAGGGCCAATGCCTTTATATGCTCTTTAACAAAACTTTTCATATTATGATATTATATACCCCACGCCGAATTTTGTGCCTATAAAGCCCTCAAGGCCGGCGGCGTCAAGCTTCCTGCGAAGCCTTCCCACGTTTACCGTCAGTGTGTTTTCGTCAACGAACTCATCTGTCTGCCACAGGGCCTCCATGAGCTTTTCGCGGGAGACTGTTTTCCCCTTGTTCTGCATAAGGGTCAGGAGAATTCGGCTCTCGTTTTTTGAAAGAGAGATGGTCTGCCCCTCGTAAACAAGACTTCCGTCTGCTGTACTGAGCATGGCGCCCCTGTGCTCATAAACCGGGGCACTTTCTCCGTAATCATAGGTCCTGCGAAGGAGGGCGGAGATTTTCGCCGTAAGAACGTCCATGGAAAAGGGCTTTGAAACAAAGTCATCACCGCCCATATTCATGGCCATTACTATATTCATATTCTCCGATGCCGAGGAGATGAAAATTATGGGCACTCTGGAAACCCTGCGTATTTCCCCGCACCAGTGATAGCCGTTCATAAAGGGCAGGGATATATCCATAAGAACGAGATGGGGTGAAAATTCGGAAAATTCACCCAGGACGTTGCGGAAATCCGAAACTGTTTTGACGCGCATTCCCCAGGAGGAGAGCTGCTGCCGGAGTGCGGAGGCGATTCCCGTATCGTCCTCAACAATCAGTATATTGTACATAGCTTTGTCTTTTCCCTTCTTAATTCGGAAAATATTATCCTGAAGATTTAGGATAGCCCAATTGAATATGAAAGTCAATTATTTTGCTCTTTTACTTTTTATTTCCTTTACGGGAGAAATTTTTCGTCATCGTCACCACTTGATGAAAACCCTTAAAAATGCTATTATCATAGGGTTCGTTATCAACAGCAATTTATTAAAGGCGGCATTATGTCAGAAAAAAGCTTAAAAACCATATCCTCGAAAATGGCCTTAAAGGCATCGTCGGCACTTGAAAAGCATCCCCTTCTTTTCATTCTCGTTTTGTCCTTTGCCATTACCCTTATAAACGAAATTCTGGGACGGCACTCTGCCATCGGGGCCGTATTCTTTCTCTTTAACTATCCCCTTCGTTTTGCGGCAAACATGTTTATTGTTATGCTTGCTCTTTCCGTCAGCCTTCTTTTTAAGAAGCGTGTTTTCTTCATCTTTTTCTTCTCTCTTCTGTGGCTTGGCCTTGGCATAACAAACGGAGTTGTTCAGTTTTTCAGGATTGCCCCCTTCGGATTTATAGATATTACTCTTCTTCCGTCCATAATAACTATTTTCGGCGTATACTTAAAGCCGTGGCAGATTGTTCTTGTTGTCATCGCGGTGCTTCTTGCCCTTTTCTTTATTGTTTTAGTATTCATAAAAACCGTAAAAAGGGCGGCAATTTACAAAAAAGCGGGCATTTCCGTCCTTATTACCGCAGTATGCTTAGCCTGCAGCTTCGGAATTACCTTTTTCGGACACGGCAATGACAATATTGAGGCCATTGCAAACATTGTGGAGGCCTACAGGCAGTACGGCTTTTCCTACTCCTTTATGACAGGCGCCTTCGACCGCGGAATTACAAGGCCGGACTTCTATTCCCGCGATGCGGTTGTCCGTCTTGTATCAAGCCTCAAGGACTCACCTGAGACGAATGTACGCCCCAATATTATAATGGTACAGCTTGAGTCCTTCTTTGACCCTTCATACCTTGAAAATATAGAGCTAAATGAAAACCCCATCCCCGTATTCACCTCTCTCAGGGACAATTATTCCTCCGGCTTTCTGACAGTGCCCTCTGTGGGTGCGGGAACCGTAAACACGGAATTTGAAGTTCTTACGGGAATGAGCCTTGATTATTTCGGCCTCGGCGAGTACCCCTACAGTACGGTTCTTCGAGAGGAGGCCTGCTGCTCCGCTGCCCGTGACCTCAGGGCCCTTGGCTACACCGCCCATGCAGTGCATAATAACTCCGCCACCTTCTATGACAGGAATATCGTATTTGCGCAGCTTGGCTTTGACGATTTCATCTCCATTGAGTATATGGAGGACGTTGAATATAACCCAATCGGCTGGGCAAAGGACAGCATTCTGACAAATGAAATTTCGGAAGCCCTCGATTCCACACCCGGAAGGGACTTTGTATTTACAGTAACCGTTCAGGGACACGGAAAATATGACCTCGGCGAGGACTTTGCCAATACAGACGGTATTACGATAACGGAGGACGAGGATGAGGATGAGGCCGGAGCCATCGCTTACTACCTCAGCCAGCTTCGTGAAACGGACGAATTTATAGGCAGCCTCGTTTCTGCCCTCTCACGCAGGGCAGAGCCCACTGTTCTTGTTCTGTACGGAGACCACCTGCCGAATCTTGATATTTCCCCCGATGACCTTCAAAGCGGCGATTTGTACGCAACGGAATACGTAATCTGGGATAATATGAATCTCCCTGAGGAGGACAGGGATTTAAGCTCCTTCCGTCTTACTGCGGAGGTTTTTAAGAAGCTCGGCCTAAACGGCGGCATACTCTCAAAGTATCACAGCACTCAGGCGGAAAAATCATATTATGACGACGGTCTTAAGCTCCTCCAGTATGATATGCTCTACGGCAAGTATTACTGCTACGGCGGAGCAAACCCCTATAGGGCATCGCCCCTTACAATGGGCGTAACTCCCATTGTAATAACGGATGCCGGCTGGGCTGAGGGAAGACTGACGGTTTTCGGCGCCCACCTGACCCCCTTCAGCCGCATAGCCGTAAACGGCAATGAGCTTGACACGGAATTTGAAGGAAAAGGCATTATTTCCGCAGAGCTTAAAGCCCCTCCCGATGAAAAGGATATAATAACCGTGCGTCAGGTTTCCTCCACCTCCGAAATTCTGTCGGAGAGCGTCGGAATGCACTGGGGAGGCTAATATCCCGTTTTTTAATCTTAAATTACTGATTTCAGGTTGACAGTTATCTCAAAAATACATATAATAGCTTTTCAGAAATTGCACTTTAGCTATTCAAAACAACAAAAAGAGAGGACTATTCAATGGCTAACCAAAAAACAAAAGCCACGAAAAAGTCGATGCATCTGACCATCGCTATTTTCGTGGGACTCGTACTCGGCGTACTTTACGGCCTTGTAATGCCCAAGTCACTTGAGACCGTAACAAGCCTTATCAGCTCCATCTATCTCCACGGTCTTACCATGATGATTTATCCCCTTGTATTCTGCTCCCTCATCATCGGTATCCGCAGCATCGGAAGTGTTCGCAAGACCGGTAAAATCGGCGGACAGGCTCTTCTTTACTTCTGCGCAACCACCCTTTTCGCAAGCCTTCTCGGTCTTGTTCTTCCCAAGGCACTGGGCCTCGGCAACGGCATTTCCATTCAGCTTCAGGACTCCGAAATCGAGGCTGTTGCATTCTCCAGCCTTCTGGACACCCTCAAGAATCTGATTCCCTCCAACCCCGTAGCATCCTTTGCCAACGGCAATATGCTTCAGGTTCTCGCCTTTGCCATCATCGTAGGTATTACCTGTGTTTCTCTCAAGGAGAAGGCAGACCCCTTCGTAAAGCTCTGCGAGTCCATTAACGATATCTCCATCAAGATTATCGGTGTTGTTATGTACTGCACTCCCGTGGGTGTTTTCTGCTCCCTTGCAGGTACTGTTCACTCCAACGGAATTCAGGCAATTCTGGCACTTGGCGGAGTTATGCTCGCCCTTTATATTACCTACTTCCTGTACATCGTAATCGTATACGGCTTAATCATCGTAAAGGCCATCGGTAAGTTCAGCATGAAGACCTTCTTCGTTACCATTCTTCCTGCCGCTCTTAACGCCTTCGGTACCGCATCCAGCTCCGCAACTCTTCCCATAAGCAAGGCCTGCACCGATGAAATGGAGGTTCCCAACGAGATTTCCTCCCTTGCACTGCCTCTCGGCGCCACCATCAATATGGACGCAGTTGCAATTGTCATGACCTTCATGATTGTCTTCTTCGCAAACGCA
>JAKSPP010000089.1 GCA_024404735.1 Oscillospiraceae bacterium
TAGCAGCGGTCGGCACCGCCGTAGTTAATGCCCAGATAGCCGTACTTTCTTGTAAAGCCGGGCTTGGGTACTATAAGTATTGTAAGACCGCAGGGGAGCTTCTCCCTATAGAGAGTTTCTCCGCAGTCGGGGTAAAATTCCTTATTCATCCTCGTCCTCCTCATAATCCTCCTCGCCGGGGAGATTTCCCGAGGGCTTAAGATAGAAGATGCAGTCGGGTCTGACGCTCTTTGCAATGGCAATGACGTCCTCCCTTGTTACCTCACCTGCAAGAGCACAAAACTCCTCGGGGCTTGCATCGGGGAAGCCCATAAGAAGGCTCCTCATACAGAAATTCTCAAGGCTTGTGGGGAGGTCCGGAACACTTTTATGGCCGGAGGCTACCGTTGCTATTGCATTATTAAGCTCCTCATCCGTAAAGTCACCGTTTCTTATTGCCTCAAGCTGAATACCGATTTCACGGACGGCCTTATCGTAGTTTTCCCCGTCGATTCCGGAGTATGCAAATATAAGACCCTTGAGCATATCCGTGCCTGAAGCGGCATAGTATGCAAGGGAGAGTTTTTCCCGGACATTCATAAAGAGCTTTGAGGTAACTCCGCCGCCGAAGAGGACGTTGAAGACTCTTATGGCCTCGTAGTCGGGCTCCTCCATACAGTCGCCCAGACGGTAGCCTATAACGAACTTGCCCTGGGCAATGTCCATTTCCTCCTCGTAGTAACGAACCTCGTCCTCAAGGGGGTCCATACGGATATCCGTTCCGATATCGTAATCGGGATTGATTGCGACAATATTCTGAAGGCGGTCACGGAAGGCCTCCGCAATGCGCTCTGTTTCACAGCTTCCGCAGTAGAATATTTCTATGGGTGAGGAGGTAAGCAGTGTTCTGTACCTCTCACTGAGCTTCTGACGGGTTATTGCACCGGCGGACTGCTCCGTACCGTACTCATCCGTGCCGTAATGCTCACAGGCACACATAAATTCAACGGCCTTTGCCATTGCGTAGGTCTGCTTGTCATTGAGCTTTGAGGCAATATCGTCAAGAAGCTTTTCCTTCTCGCTGTTTACAAATTCGGGGACAAATCTTCCGCTCTTCATAAGGGGATTGCAGATAACCTCACAGATGAGGTCAACAACCCCCGCCGTATTCTCGTCTCCCTCGGGGGTAAGCCTTCCGGAAACGAAGCCCGCGCCTATGCCCACGGAAAGAATCTCACCCAGCTTTCTCGAAAGTGGGAAGAGTACCGTACCGTAGAGCTCATCGGTGGCTGCGGAGATGCTGTCCAGAGTGGGGTGCTTGACAGTACCGCGAAGAAGGACTCTGGGAATCAGAGTGTTCATGGATACCGTATCTCTGTCAAGAGCCGTAAGGAAGTTTACGGTTATTAATTCGGACTTGAATTTATCGGTTTTTACGTGATTGAAAAAAACGCCGGGGAAAAGCTCAAAGCGTGAGCGAGTAATGGATTCCATATAGTTCTCCGTATACAGATACGCCCTTTTCGGTCCTGCCTTACTGGGCGCATATTTTTATATCCACAAGAGTGGACGGATAATAGGTGCAGTCAATATTGAAAAAGCGAAGCTCCCTGCCATTTGCGTAAACGGCAACGGGGTTGGGGCCGTCAATGAAGCGGATAAGGTCAAAGGCGCAGAAATCGCCCAGCTCCTCGGCGGCAAGCTTTGCCGTAAGAGGCGGGGCATCGCCGTACCTGCCTCTGTTTTCGAGACATTCGCAGCTTATGTACAGGTAATAAATCTCTCCGGTTTCGTAATCGTAAAAGGCGTCAATCCAGTTCTGCCAGTCACCGCGCCATTCGCACCAGAGTCTGCACAGCTTTATTTCGCCCTTGCCCTCTACAAGGCTTACCCTGGAATACTGCATTCCGAACTTATCCGCAGTGGGCTTGTTTTCGTCATAAATAAGGCTGCACAGGGTTTCCGCAAAGCTGCGGCACTTTTCCTGAACCTCCGCATCGACCTCGTTCAGGACCTCGGCTGTTGTGCCGCCCTTAACGAGCCAGTAATCGGAAAAGATATCCCCACCGGTGATTTTAGTTGAGTACTTATCCTCGTTTTTGCCGCCGGAGCTTCCTTCCCCCGAAGCGCCGTCCTCATCGTAAAAGGCAAGAGGAAGAAGAAGCGCCAGAACAAGCACCGCCACAAGAAGACCCACAGGGCCGGCCGAGTCAAGCCTTTTAGCACCCTTAAACAGGGACTTAAGAAGTCTGTTCAGCGCGTTCACGGGGGGCACCTCCCTTCAGAAGGAGTCTCACGGCAGTTCCCCTGCCGGGCTCGGAGTCAAACTCCAGCTCCGTTCCGTGGAGCTCGGCAATTCTCTGGCACAGGGCAAGGCCGAGGCCTGCGCCGTTCTGTGCGCGGGAGCGGGATTTATCTATCATATAGAAGGGCTCTGTAATTCTTTCAAGGTCCTCCTTCTTCATACCTCTGCCGTGGTCGCGGACATAGAGGGCATAGCCTCCCTGCTCGTTCTTTCCGAAGAGCTCAATTGTATCTCCGCGCTTGGAGGCCTTTCTTGCGTTATCCACAAGATTGATTATGAGGGTCTTGCAAAGGTCAGGCTCTATCTCAATCTCTCCGGGCTCCCAGCGCATATCCAGAGTCATACCCTCGTTTGAGAGTGAAGGGATAACAACTGCGGAAACGGAGCGGATAAAGTAGCCAACCTCAAAACGGCGTGTCTCGAAATCCTGCTTGCCCGCAACGATGATGTCCATAAGCTTAAGGCTGAGGGCCTCAAGTCTTTTGCCCTCGGAGAAGATGTATCCGGCGGCCTTGAATCTGGTTGTGGGGGTCATTTCCTTGCTTCGCAGCATATCCGCATAGCCTATTATTGCCGTGAGAGGCGTTTTGAGCTCATGGGCGAAGGAGGCGATGAATTCCTCTCTTCTTGCCGCGGTGTGCTGCAGGGTTTCGGCACTGCGCTCAAGGTCGGCGATTTTCATTCTGTTTGAGCGGAGCTCCTTCATTGCCCTCTGACCCATGGCCCAGGCTATCCCCGAACCAATAAGGCCTCCTGAAAGGGAGGCCAGAATAAGAAAGAGGCAGTAAAAGCCATAGCGCTCCCTTGTTCCCGGAAGGGTGGACATTGCAGAGCATTCATATATGCACAGAGCCACGGCAACAAGGCAGAAGGTGAAGGCAAATGCCTTAAAGGGTGCGTTTTTGGTCAAAAGACTTATACCTCCAGTCTGTAGCCAACCTTGTAAATTGCCTTGATTTTATCCTCCCAGTGCAGCTTCTTGCGAAGACGCTGAACGTGGAGGTCAACTGTTCTGGAATCGCCCATAAAGTCACTGCCCCATACGTTTTCGTAAAGGGTCTCGCGGAAGAGGGCGATGTTTTTGTTTCTGACAAAGAGTAGGAGAAGCTCATATTCCTTCATTGTAAGCTGAATCTCTCTTGAGCCTCTTCTTACACTGCGGGAGCGTGTATCGATGGTAATATCGTCAACCTCTATCTCTGTCTGCGTCTTTCCCGCCCTGCGGAGAATGCTTTCAACGCGGGCAAGAAGCTCGACTATCTCAAAGGGCTTCGTGAGATAATCGTCTGCGCCGAGCCTCAGACCCTTAACCTTATCCTCGGTTGTTCCCTTTGCCGTCAGGAAAATGACGGGCATATTATAGGGCTTGATATAATCCAGCACCTCGTAGCCGTTTGCGCCGGGGAGCATTATGTCGAGGAGTACAAGGTCAAAGCGCTCTTTTTCTATAATATCGCAGGCGGAAATGCCGTCAAAGGCACAGGTGCAGTCATAGCCTGCCTCTGTCAGGTTCATCTCGATGAGGTTGTTGATGGGAATTTCGTCCTCAACAATCAATATCTTAATCATGAACCGATTTCCTCCGTCTTTTTGGACTTATGGAGTTTGCTCAGGTCGAGCTTGCGCTCCTTACCCTTGCAGAGTCGGATAATGTTTTCGGTGTGTCTGAAGATGATGAAAAAAACCGTGAATAATACAACCAGTGCGCAGATTTTGGGGTCTCCGAAAATGAGGAGAATAAGGGGGGCGGCTGCAACTGCGCAGACAGAGCCCAGAGAGACGTAGCGGGAGAAGGCAACGACAACAATGAAAATTGCCCAGCAGCAGAGGCCCACGCGCCAGTCTGCAAGAAGAATCATAATTCCCGCGCAGAGAACGCCCTTACCGCCTCTGAAGTTGTAGAAGACGGGGAAAATGTGTCCCAGAACAAGGCAGAAGCCGGCAAAGACCTTGCCGATAAGTGCCTGGTCCTTAAGTCCGAGGAGCCAGCCGCCGATTAAAACCGCAGCGACGGACTTGAGAACGTCGATTGCAAGCATAACCGCAAGACCTTTTACTCCGAATACACGGAAAAAGTTCGTAAGGCCGGCGTTTTTGCTTCCGTAATTTCTGATGTCCTTTCTGAAAAGGAAACGGGATGTGATGATGGAACCGTTAACGGCTCCGCACAAATAGGCAATAATGGCAGTGACAAGCAAGAGTAAAAAAATCATTCTTCTTTTTCTCCTTTCTGACGAATAACCATACGGATGGGAGTTCCCTCCAGTCCGAATACTGCTCTGATCTGATTTTCGAGGTAACGCTGATACGAGAAGTGGAAGAGGTCCCTGCGGTTGCAGAAAACCACGAAGTTAGGCGGCTTGATGCCTGTCTGGGTCATGTAGTATATCTTAAGGCGGCGTCCCTTGTCCGTGGGGGGCTGGACTCTCGCCTGGGCATCCTCGAGGACATTGTTGAGCATACCGGTTGTAATGCGCATATTGCTCTGGTCGTTGACGTAGTTTATAAGCTCGTAAATACGGGCAACTCTCTGTCCGGTTACGGCCGAGATGAAGAGGATGGGGGCGTAGCTCATAAAGCTTAAATCCCTCATGATGTCCTTTCTCATCTTCTCCATGGTGCCCGTTTCCTTTTCAACGAGGTCCCACTTGTTTACGACGATGATGGAGGCCTTTCCCGCCTCGTGGGCAAGACCGGCGATTTTTGTATCCTGCTCGGTAACGCCGTCTCTTGCGTCAATCATAATGAGGCACACATCTGCCCTCTCGATGGCAAGCTGGGCCCTCATAACGGAGAACTTTTCGATTCTGTCGTCAACCTTGCTCTTACGGCGGATTCCGGCGGTATCTATGAAGTTGTATGAGCCGAACTCGTTGTCTATGGGGGTGTCGACGGCATCACGGGTTGTGCCCGCAACATCGCTGACTATAACTCTTTCCTGACCGGAGATAAGGTTTGTGAGAGAGGATTTGCCGACGTTGGGCTTGCCTATGATGGCAACGTTTATGCGGTCTGTCTCCTCCTGAGCCTCATCCTCGGGGGGGAAGTACTGAAGGGCGGCATCAAGAAGGTCGCCCGTACCGTGGCCGTGTACTGCGGAAACGGCAATGGGGTCGCCCAGACCAAGGGAGTAAAACTCGTATATATCCCCTGTGTCGGATGAAGCATTGTCCATCTTGTTTACGGCAAGAATGACGGGCTTGTGTGAGCGCTTGAGCATGGAGGCAACGTCCTTGTCCGCCGCCGTTACGCCCGTCTGAATATCCGTAACGAGAATAATGCAGTCTGCCGCATTGATGGCAATATTTGCCTGCTCTCTCATAAAGAGAAGTATTTCGTTGTCTGTGGTGGGCTCTATTCCTCCGGTATCGATGAGCTTGAAGCTTCTTCCGGACCATTCGCAGTCTGCATAGAGCCTGTCTCTTGTAACGCCGGGGATGTCCTCAACTATGGAAAGCCTCTTTCCCGCAATGCGGTTAAAAAGCATGGACTTGCCGACGTTCGGTCTTCCTACTATGGCCACAATGGGCTGTGACATGATTTATCCTCGCTTTCGTGGGGGATTGTATTTGTTAAATTCCGTCTCTCCGGAAAGGCCGGGAGCGGCGTGGGATTCGTCTGCCCCCAGCATGGCGTCGCAGAGCTCTCCTCCGTCGGAAATGACGGGGATTATGGAAACTCCGAGGGTCTTCTCGGCCTCCTCAAGGCTTATGCTGTCAAGAAAGTCGCGCTCCTCACGCCTTAGCATATCGGTGGAAATAAGTACTCTCCGGCCAAGGGGCTTTCCCTTGAGCTGAGTCAGAAGGTCCGTGCCCGTTATAAGGCCCGTAACCGTTACGCCTCCGCCGTAGAAGCTGTTTTTTATGGGGTAGATATGGTAAGTAATTCCG
>JAKSPP010000009.1 GCA_024404735.1 Oscillospiraceae bacterium
CCCCCGAAGAAAAAGAAGCCGTTTTCAGCGGAAACGCAAAGCGCCTTCTCGGAATATAAGCCCGAAAGGAGAAGGCTGTTATGAAGCTTATGATTGCCTCCGACCTTCACGGCTCTGCATACTACTGCGGAAAAATGCTTGAGGCATATAAAAAAGAAGAAGCATCAAGGCTTCTTCTTTTAGGTGATTTATTATATCACGGCCCCCGCAATGACCTTCCCCGGGACTATGCCCCCAAGGAGGTTCTTAAAATGCTCAACGATGTCAAAGAGGAGCTTCTCTGCGTCAGGGGCAACTGCGACGGCGAGGTTGACCAGATGGTTCTGGACTTCCCCATTATGGCAGAATACTGCATTCTGGAGCTCGGCGGAAGAACCGTTTACGCAACCCACGGTCACAGGCTGGGAAGGGACAATCCCCCTCACCTTAAAAAGGGAGATATCCTTCTCTGCGGTCACACCCACATCCCCGCAAACGAGGACTGCGGTAATTTCACTTATATAAATCCCGGCTCGGTTTCCATTCCGAAAAACGGCAGTGAGCACTCATACATTGTTTTTGACGGGGATTTTGTATTTAAGAGCCTTGAATAAGACTCAGAAAACCACCGAGGCATCGAAGCTGCAGCTTCCGTCCCCGAGAATTCCTCTGAAGACCGCAGCGTCTCCGTTTTTCCCTCCGAAAATCTGCATTGTTTCCCCCATGGGAAGCTCCTTGTGATAGCTAATGCAAAACTGCTTCGGAAGTGAAGCCTCAAGGCGGTCAAAGCCGAGCCTGTCCATTACAACATCCGCATACCTTGCGTGGTTCATATGCATGTTCTTATCCACCATGCTGTAGGTGGCCTTTTCCTCACCCAGAGGGATGAGCTCATCCTTATTCTCGGGGCGCAGGGGCAGAAACTCGTGGCTGAAGGGAGCCTGCTGTCCCACTATTTCAAGGCCGAGACCCTCCGGGGCCGCCCTTAGAATTCTTCTTTTGTCCGTATCAACCAGAACCCACCTTGCATCCACCTCGGCGGCGGTTTTGCCATCGCTTTTTTTAAGAACGGTGCAGCGCTGCCAGACAGAGCGCACAGGCTCGGCCGGCATGGTTGTTATCGTTATATTTTCATCTGCGTAAATATCCTCATAGAGCATTACGGAAAGCTTTGCAAGCATAAAAACGGACTTAAAGTCACGAAGTCTCTTTTCTCCGATGCCGAAGGCCTCCGTTAAATGAAGTGTGCTTATCATGGAAACGTGGTCGAGGATTCCGCCTACTGTCATACGGCGGTGAAAATCGCAGTCTGTTTCCTGCACTGTTGTTGAAACCGTCCAGCTTATTTTATCCTGGGGCATTTTAAAAATCAGTCCTTCCCGCCTCGCCTAAAAGAGGCAAATAATCTCACAAGTGACTTGTATTATATCCAAAAAAGCCCCGGATGTAAAGAAAACAAAGATAAAAACTCTCTTATAAGGAGCAGTTACCTATGGTCAGAATGATAAACAGAGACGTTCTCTTCCTCTCAAAGAAGTCCGAAAAAGCCGTGCCCGGTGACGAAAGCGTGGGCAAGGACCTTCTTGATACCCTTGCCGCCCATGCCGATGACTGCGTCGGAATGGCCGCAAATATGATTGGCGTATCCAAGAATATCATCGTATTCAACACGGGCTTTATGAATATGCTGATGTTCAACCCCCGCATTGTAAAGAAGTCCGGACGATATGAAACGGAGGAGGGCTGCCTTTCCCTTCAGGGCGTGCGCCCCTGCGTCCGTTTTAAGGAAATCGAGGTTGAGTACGAGGATATGAGCTTCACGAAAAAGAGAATGAAGCTCTCGGACTTCCCCGCCCAGATTGTGCAGCACGAAATAGACCACTTAAACGGAATAATCATATAAGCCCCGGGGGCACTTAACAAATATTCCCGCCCCGGGTATTTCTTCTCCCGAAGCTTCAGGCGATTATTTAAGATTTTCTTAAATAATCGTTTTTTGTGTCTTTAATCTTGACTTGTTTGACAAATTGTGCTATATATATTTGTGCAATAAGTAACAGCATTTGCATTTAACTTTATATATTTTTGGAGATAAAAGATGGCAATTAATGTTGGAATTAACGGCTTCGGCCGTATAGGCCGTGTTGCACTTCGTATAATGATTGAAAGGGGCCCCGAGAGATTCAAAATCTGCGGCATCAACCTCCGCAAGGCCGACCTTGACTTCATGGTTTACCAGATTAAGTACGATACGGTTTTCCGCACCTTCAGAGGCGAGGTTTACCACGACGGCAAGTTCCTCTATGTTGACGGCAACAAAATCCGCGTTTATTCCGAGTCCGATGCAGCCGTTATCGACTGGACCGACTGCGGGGCTGAGTATATTATCGAGTCCACCGGTGCCTACACAACAACCGAGAAGGCAAAGGTTCACATTGCCTGCGGCGCAAAGAAGGTTATCCTCTCCGCACCCTCCAAGGACAACATTATGCCCACCTTTGTTATGGGTGTTAACCACAAGGAATACACAAAAGACATGGACATCGTTTCCAATGCCTCCTGCACAACCAACTGCCTTGCACCTATGACCAAGGTCATTAACGATGCCTTCGGTATCGAGCAGGCCCTTATGTCCACCATCCACGCCTCCACCGCAAAGCAGAAGACAGTTGACTCCCGTGGAGGCAGTGACTGGAGAACAGGCCGAAGCGTTCTCAACAACATCATTCCCTCCTCCACCGGCGCTGCAAAGGCCGTCGGCAGAGTTATCCCCTCCCTTAAAGGCAAGATGACCGGAATGAGCTTCCGTGTTCCCACAAACGATGTTTCCGTTGTTGACCTCACCGCAAGAATCATCCACCCCGCAAGCTACGAGGATATCTGCGTATGCATCAAGAACGCCTCCGAAAACAGCATGAAGGGCATTGTTCTCTATGTTGAGGACGATGTTGTATCCTCCGACCTCACAGGCTACCCCGAGACCTGCATCTTCGATAAGAAGGCGGGAATTATGCTGGACGAGCACTTCGTTAAGCTCATTGCCTGGTATGACAACGAGTGGGGCTACTCCAACAAGCTTCTGGACCTCATCGAGCACATGTACTCCATCGACAACGCACAGTAATTGATATTAAAGCCTGCGGCAGAGAGCCGCGGGCTTTTTTATTTCCCGAAGGGGCCTTCGGGAAAGTTTTTTCTTGCACTTTCCGCTTAATAATGAGATAATAAGAGATAATACTTTTATTCGGAGGCATAGAAAATGCCGGATATTAATTCACTTGGATTATCGAGAACAGGCATCCCTCTTTACTATGCGGGAGAATGCGATGTTGCCGTCATAGGTGCGGGCCATGCGGGAATTGAGGCCGCTCTCTCCTCTGCACGCCTTGGTCTTGATACGATTATATTTACAATAAATCTCGACTCCGTCGGAAATATGCCCTGCAACCCCGCAATCGGCGGAACGGGCAAGGGACATCTTGTCCGTGAAATAGACGCCCTTGGCGGTGAGATGGCAAGGGCCGCAGACAGGGCTGCCATTCAGTACCGTATGCTTAACAGAGGCAAGGGGCCTGCGGTTCACTCCCTCCGTGCCCAGTGCGACAGGCGCAAGTATCAGGAGATTATGAAGCACACCCTTGAGCTTACGGACAAGCTTCGCCTAAAGCAGGCCGAGATTATCGAGGTCAGGGCAGAGGACGGAAAGGTCTGCGCGGTCATTACGGCAAACGGCGCCTATTACTCCGCAAAGGCAGCCATTATCGCAACAGGCACATACCTTATGGGAAGAACCATCGTCGGCGAGGTTCTGTGCGACTCGGGGCCCGACGGTCTTGCCGCCGCAAAAACCCTCTCCGACAGCCTTCGTGACCTCGGCATAAGCCTTCGCCGCTTTAAGACGGGCACTCCCCCCAGAGTAAAGCAGAAGAGCGTTGATTTCTCTCAGATGGCAATCCAGCCCGGTGACGAGGAAATCGAGCCCTTCTCTTACGAAACAAACCCCGACGAGCTTTCCAACAAGAGAGCCTGCTACCTCACCTATACCCGTGAAGAGACCCATAACATAATTAAGGCAAATCTTGACAGAAGCCCCATTTACGCAGGAGTTATCGAGGGCATCGGCCCCCGCTACTGCCCCTCCATTGAGACGAAAATAATGACCTTCCCGGACAAGCCCCGCCATCAGCTTTTCGTTGAGCCTATGGGTCTTAATACCGAGGAGCTTTACATTCAGGGCTTCTCCTCCTCCATGCCCGAGGAGGTTCAGGTTAAGATGCTTCACTCCGTTATTGGCCTTGAGAATGCGGAGATGATGAGAACGGCCTATGCAATAGAGTATGACTGCACGGACCCCACGGAGCTACATCACACTCTTGAGAGCAAGAAAATCTCCGGCCTTTACGGTGCGGGCCAGTTCAACGGCTCCTCCGGATACGAGGAGGCCGCAGCTCAGGGCCTTGTTGCGGGAATCAACGCCGCCCTGAAAATCAAGGGCGAGGAGGAAATGGTTCTTCTGCGCTCCGACGGATATATAGGCACACTCATTGACGACCTTGTTGTGAAGGGAACAAACGAGCCCTACAGAATGATGACCTCGAGAACGGAGTACAGGCTTATTCTCAGGCAGGACAATGCAGACGAAAGACTCTGCGAAATAGGTCACCGTGTCGGCCTTATTAGCGACGAGCGCCTTAACAGCGTAAGAGAAAAATACGCCGCTGTTGAGGCAGAAATAGAAAGACTTACCCACACCGGCGCCGCCCCCTCAAAGGAGCTTGACGCCTATATGGAGTCTGTGGGCGAGCCGGGCATTCCGAACGGAGCCCCTCTTGCCGACCTTCTCAGAAGACCCGCAGTTACATATAAGGGTCTTGAGCCCTTTGACCGCTCAAGACAGCCTCTTGCAAGGGGCGTTGCCGAGCAGGTTGAAATCCGCATTAAATACGACGGATATATAAAGCGCCAGAGAAAACAGGTTGAGGAATATTCCCGCCTTGAGGGCAAGCTCCTTCCCGAGGGGCTTGATTATGACCTTGTTACGGGTCTTCGCATCGAGGCAAGAGAGAAGCTTAAAAAGGCAAGGCCCAAAAACTTCGGTGAGGCCGGAAGAATTTCCGGAGTTTCACCCGCTGATATTGCCGCACTTATGGTATGGCTGGGCAACAATCCCCAAAGAGGCCTGTAAGCTATGGCAGAATACGAAAAGAGAGTTTTACTCGGTCTTTCGGGAGGCGTTGATTCCGCCGTTTCCGCCCGACTTCTCCAGAGGGCAGGCTACGAGGTTCTGGGGCTTTATCTCGATATTTCCGAAACAGCCGCAAGAGAGGATGCAATAAGCACCGCTGATTTCCTCGGCGTTCCTCTCACCGTTCTGGACATATCCGCAGAGCTTGAGGAAAATGTCAACAGACCCTTCTGCGAAAGCTATCTCAAAGGGCGCACCCCCAACCCCTGCATACTCTGCAATCCCTCCGTCAAATTCAGAATGCTCCGTGAGAAGGCAGACGAGATGGGCTGCAAGTACATCGCAACGGGGCACTACGCAAGGACAAGGGACGGGGGAGTTTACAGGGCTCTTTCCGAAAACGACCAGAGCTATATGCTCTGCAGACTTAAAAAAGAGCAGGCCGAAAACCTGCTTCTGCCTTTGGGAGAGCTTCCCAAGAGCCGTGTCCGCGAGCTTGCCGAGGAATTCGGAATTCCCGTTGCTCACAAGCCCGACAGCATGGAAATCTGCTTTATTCCCGACAAGGACTATGCCTCCTTTATAGGAAGAAGGGCCCCTCTTCCTCCACCGGGGGATATGACCTTTAACGGAGAGGTAATCGGGCAGCACAGGGGCATTCATACCCTGACCGTCGGACAGCGCATCCCCGGCCTATATAACGAAAGAAAGCTCTATGTTGATAAAATAAAGCCCGAAAGCAACGAAATCATCCTTGCCCTCTGGGAGGGCCTTTTCAAAAGCGAGGTCAGAGCCTCGGAGGTCTCCTGGCTTATTGACGAGCCCGCCTCACCCTTTAAGGCAAGGGTTAAGGTGCGCCACACAAAGTGGGAAATGCCCCTTTGCACGGTAACACCTCTTCCCGGCGGCGAGGTGCTTATAGAAACGGACGAGCCCTTCAGGGCCCCGGCCCCCGGTCAGGCCGCAGCCTTTTACGTCGAGGACAGGCTTGTGGGCGGCGGAATAATCGTATAAAAAATTTCTATTCCCGAAATTTGAAAAATTTTCATTTTTCGGGAATAGAATATTCAGCGGCTAAAAAATAACAAACAGCGAAGGAATACTTTTAAGGCTTTAAGCCCCGAAGCTCCTTCACGGTTTGCTAATAACACTACTTGAATATGCAATAAAAAATCGGCAATATTATCATAATGCTTTCAAAGAATGTGACCGTACAGGGCCTACAAGGCCTTAATACAGTTCACTATTTTACGCTCTTAGAACCACTGATTTGCGTAAGCCTTTAAGAACAAATCAACTTCTTTAACAAACCGCTCTTTGGGAATCCTTACTCCGCCAAGTTCATGCTTAAACCTAATACCTTCTTCCGGCTCTTGATTATTCCAAGAAATCTCGACAAAACTATCTACAAACTGAAAATACAAATCAGCCAGAATTGCCCCACCAGACGCCGGATGCCACCTATGTCTTGCGTTCCATTCATCAAGTTTGTCATAGTAGGCATCAAATTCTTCATCGTCATCTGTATCAAATTCTCGTGAATTGATGTCTTTGATAGCAGCATATTCACCTTTTGATTCTACAGGATATGGATCTTCCTTTTCATTGTTGATAAAATCTCGGAGCCAAAAAGCAAGTTCGTCAAGATTCCATCTAGTCGTCAGCTGCTGATTTTCTCTTGAAAATGAAAGAATATTCTCTCCATTTACGAGCATTGAAATTTCTGTTTCGTGCGTATCTTTGAAAAATGTATATGTTAGAGCAAAGCTCTGATTATCATGTGTTTTTTTTGTACCCATAATTATTTCTTTCCTTTTCTAATTTTATTATATTCTACCTTGGTAATTTTCCCATCGCTCAGCATTTGTTTCAAAATACTGGCAGGTATATCTCTCGGCTTTGAAACCTCGTAAGAATGATACCCATTATTCGGCATATTGTCCGGTTGGAATTTCACAATAGTACCATCATCGGTTACGTTATACACCTGCTTACCATCTTTATATCCGGAAGCCAATAGTCGTTGCCCTTCTTCCTGTGTTTTAATTGGATTATTGCTTCCCCAACCACCTTTTTCGTGTTTAGGCGATGGAACATAAACAGGGGTACTCTCGTTACTTCCACCGTTCTCATTCAATTCAACTTTTGCAGGATAAATCAGTTCTTCTATGGTTTCCTGAGGTGATCCATTTGTTCCGTGACCTTCTCCGCTATCATTAGTTGCTGCCATTGGAATCACCCCCTATAAGACGATTTCTCGTCTGGAGCATATTATCAGGAATTTGAACCTCAATTCCTGCCTCAATGGCGTATCTAAAAATCTCGCGGACTTTTTCCTTGTCAGGCGAAGAAGCATAAACAATTATCACCTTCAAGTTTTCCAACCGGTCCACAGTATATTCAATGGATTGGATAAGTATTTCTAACTGAACCGGGTCGCCCATTGGTCCCTTTGCATTAAAAGCAACCACTGTGCAATCTTCCATACCATCAAGCATGTACTTCATTCCAATGTAATTTGCACAAGATACCAATGGAATTACTATTGCGTCCAAATTTATAGCCAACCAAATTGACACTATTCTTGATCTGAACTGACGATAATAGTTTTCAGCTTCTGAAACGTCACCACATTTTGAATAATCCGGTGCAATAAAATACTTTACACCCTGAAAACGTTCAAGATAGTATTCTTGAATTTCCTTAACTCCATAATAAATTCCGTTCCATAGCCCATATAACCCGTCAAAGAAAACATCATACTCAAAGAAAGTCACACAAGTACCATTGCTATGAAAGTATGTAGATGGTTGGCTATATGTTGCCAGATAATCAATATCCGGTACCTTTTTACACCTTATATAAGGCATATCCAAGTCCCCATACTTAGGAGTGAGATTAGTATAATCCAGAATTCCCAGATTAAGAAGCTTTCTTAAATTTTTCTTTTTTCTCATTAAAATACCTCCGAAGAGAAGTCAAATAGATTTGCATAATTTATTCCTCCTATCAGGACATGCAAATACATAGTGTTACTTCCATCTTTTCTTTGAAAAGATGGATTTTCATTGACTTTTTCCTCGAAGGTCTCTATAATAGAAATGCGACTTTCGAATAGAAATATTCGAGGAAAAACGTCTTGCTGATCACTGCAATGGTTAGCAGGATGTTTTTTTATTGTCTGTCACAAGCAATAAGACCACCACCTTTCACAAATTGTCGCTTATGCCCAGTCATATCGAACGACTTTATCCGTGTAATCTGACCAATCAACGTACCCGTCATTCTGCAATCTGCCAAGTACAATGAACGGCTTGACTTCAACAGCCTCTGCAAAGGCTGTAATTTGATCCCATGATGTACAATCTCCCGATAATATGAACTTGCGATACTTCTCAGGTGATATCAATGTATCACTTGCATATTGATCCGCTAATTGCTCTGCCTTTCCCTGAACAGAGTCAAAATCTACAAATCTGGTCTTATTGTCCCCGTTGAGAATATGAGCAATTTCGTGGAACAATGTGAACCAGAACCTATCGGCTCTCTTTCCACGTATTGTTAAACAGAGTATCAGTCGGCCGGATGCAGTTTCTTTGATAAAGCCCTGAACAGGTGCTCCTCTGAAATTCTGTACGACCTGAAATGCAATCCCGCATTCTGCCAGAATCCCCTGAACCTCCTGAATTCCTTTATTGATACTGCCGAACATAGCCTTCTTGATTCGTCCAACACTCCTACGCAGTAAATCTTTGTCTATGGACTTATTTATAGAAATGCTTTCCGTCTCCTTCTCACACAAACGCTGCCATGCAAACAGAACATAAGGATCAACCTTAACATTTGTTGTCAGCTGAGCCCGATAAGCTGCATTGTAGGTAATTTTCGGAATCTGCGTCAAATCACTTATCTGAAGAAACTCTCTGAGCTGGATCACCTTGGACGCATCGCCACAATTATTATGCATATATCCACGATCAATGAAATATGCCATAATATCTCGTAATGGTTTCAAAAGTTCCATCTCTTCCAATGAGATTTCGTATTCTTCACGAAGGCTTGCCTGATAAGCATCGTATTGAGCCTGCAAGTTCAACCAATACTTTGAATCAGGAAATACATAACCAAGCTTTCTCGCAAATGCAGTTGAAATATCTTTATTTCCGTTAACAATGGTACAAATGTGTTTTTCGGTAACATTAGTTCTCAGAGCCAGTTCTTTTCGGGACATTCCGCTATTATTCAGTTTTTCCTGCAATAATTCACCTGGATGTCTCATACATATCACCTCACTATTTACTGTACCATTTATATTTTAAAAAGTCAAGTATTTTTATTACCTATATGGTAAACTTTTTTATTTTTTTCTTATACCTATATCAAGCGTTTCTTGTATTTGCTGACTGTTTTAATAAAAAACAGTCAATAATACTTTGTACTTCAAAAGGCGAAACACTTTCTGATATATCTGTTGAGGAATGTCATTATCTTTATCCCCCCTTTTGAGGGCAAGTTTCTTATGTTCGCCCGTGCCCTATAAAATTATTTATGCTATTGTTCAGGGAAAAAAGCGGCACGACTGTTGCCGTACCACTTCTTCTATATTCTTATTTAATTATTTTACACATATTTCAAATTTACTTTTACTTATAAATCTCTCAGTCCTTTTCCCTGAGCTTTATTATTCTGTCGCGAAGGTCGGCGGCTATCTCAAACTCAAGCATAGCGGCGGCTTCCTTCATCTTCTTTTCGAGCCTTGCAATCTCCTCCTTGCGCTCCCTTTCGGTCATTTTGACCCTTCTGTCGCCCTTTGCGGGATTCGGAGAGCCGGAGATTTCGAGAATTGCACGAACATCCTTCAGTATCGTTTTGGGAACAATGCCGTGCTCTTCGTTATATTTAATCTGCTTTGCCCTTCTGCGCTCGGTTTCGTCCATGGCGCCCTTCATGGCTGCGGTAATCTCGTCGGCGTACATAATGACGGTACCCTCGGCATTTCGCGCCGCTCTTCCCATGGTCTGGATAAGACTTGTTTCACTTCGGAGGAAGCCCTGCTTGTCCGCATCGAGGACGGCAACAAGGCTTACCTCGGGGATATCAAGGCCCTCTCTTAAGAGGTTTATTCCGATAAGAGCATCAAACTCGCCCAGACGAAGGTCGCGGATTATCTCCATACGCTCTATGGCATCAACATCGTGGTGCATATATCTGCAGCGGATTCCCGCATCGGAGAGGAAGGAGGAAAGGTCCTCCGCCATCTTCTTGGTCAGGGTTGTGACAAGGGTTCTCTGCTTTTTTGCAACACGCTCTTTTATTTCATATATGATATCGTCTATCTGACCCTTGGTGGGACGAACGGAGATTACGGGGTCCAGAAGGCCCGTCGGTCTTATAACCTGCTCGGCAATGTTTCCGGCCCTCTCCCTTTCATAGGGGGCGGGGGTTGCGGAAACATAGATTGCCTGCTTAATGCGCTCATTGAACTCCTCAAATCTCAAGGGGCGGTTATCGAAGGCAGAGGGAAGGCGGAAGCCGAAGTTTACAAGGCTCTCCTTTCTTGCCCTGTCACCGTTGTACATTGCCCTGACCTGCGGAAGGGTTACGTGGCTCTCGTCAACAAAGAGGACGAAGTCCTCGGGGAAGTAGTCGAGAAGAGTCATGGGGGGAGAGCCCGGGGCACGGCCGGATATTACACGGCTGTAGTTCTCAATACCGCTGCAGAAGCCAAGCTCCGCCATCATTTCCGTATCGTACTTTGTGCGCTCTATAATGCGCTGGGCCTCAATGAGCTTGTTATTCTGCTTGAAGAAGTACTCTCTGTCGTCTGCCTCCTCCCTTATTTCCTTTATGGCTCTTGCCATCTTTTCCTTTGTTGTTACATAGTGGCTGGCGGGGTAGATGGCAATGTGGCTTATATAGTTGGTGACCTCCCCCGTTACAGGGTTAAACTCACTGATTCTGTCAATCTCGTCCCCGAAGAATTCGATTCTTATGGCCTTGTTGTTGGAGTAAACGGGGAAGACATCGACGGTATCTCCGCGCACTCTGAACATATTTCTCTCAAAGGCGATGTCGTTTCTCTCGTAGCGGATTTCAACAAGCTTTGCAAGAAGCTCATCAAAATCTCTCTCCTGACCGACACGGAGCGATATTACCATATTGGCGTAGTCAATGGGGTCGCCCAGACCGTAAATGCAGGAGACCGAGGCCACAACGATTACATCTCTTCTCTCGGAAAGGGCGCTTGTCGCAGAGTGGCGCAGGCGCTCTATTTCGTCGTTTATGGCGCTGTCCTTTTCTATGAAGGTATCCGTTGAGGGAATATAGGCCTCGGGCTGATAGTAATCATAGTAGGATACGAAATATTCAACGGCGTTTTCGGGGAAAAACTCCTTAAACTCACTGCAAAGCTGTGCCGCAAGAGTCTTGTTATGGGCAAGTACTAAGGTGGGCCTGTTTACATTTGCGATTATATTTGCCATTGTGAAGGTCTTGCCGGAGCCTGTTACACCAAGTAAAACCTGCTCCGGAATCCCCTTATTAAGGCCCTGCGTAAGGCTTTTTATGGCCTCGGGCTGGTCTCCCGTGGGCTTGTAGGGGGCAACCAGCTTAAATTTATCGGGATATTCCATTTCTTCTTCCTTCGGTTTAATTCCCCGGAAAAAGCGGGGTGCTTAAAAGCGGCATTCCGCAAATGGACTGCCGCTTTGATAATTTAGGATTATAGCTTAGCCTCAGCCGAGATTTACAGCGGCGCAATAGCCCTCGTAAACTGCGTTAATGAGGTTGCCGCCTGCTCTGTGGCAGTCGCCGATTATAACGACATTGTCGCATACCTCTCTGAAGGCATCAACGCTGTTCTGGCGAAGACCCAGAGAAAGGAGAACCGTATCTGCCTCAATGGTGAACTCGCCCTTTTCGGCGTTGGAAACAACGGCGCCCTTTTCGGTGATACCCTTGAGGGCAGTACCAAGGTAGGTCTTCATTCCCTTGACCTCAAGCTCATTGCGGAGGAATCTTGCAGCGGAGCCTGCAACGTTCTTATCCAGAGTGAAGAAGTCGCCTATCATATCAACAAGGGTTACGGTGTGGCCGTCACGGGTAAGCTGAACGGCTGTCTCTGTGCCTGTAAGACCCGCACCGATTATGACAACGTTCTTTCCGCACTTTACCTTGCCCATATCCGCATCGCCGGCCCAGAATACGTTGGGGCCGTCAATGCCGGGAAGGCGGGGGATGATGGGAGAGGTTCCGACTGCGACGAATACAGCATCGGGCTTCTCTGCGGCAATATTCTCGGGGGTAGCCTCTGTATTCAGGCGTACATCGATATCACCGTTGTCTGTAACTCTCTTGATGCTCCAGTCAAGGTAACGGCGAAGGTCACGCTTAAGCTCGGATGCGGAGGCGGGGAAGAGCATACCGCCGAGACGGTCTGCCTTCTCCATAAGGACAACCTTATGGCCGAGCTTTGCAGCGGTATCAGCGGCCTCAAGACCTGCGGGGCCGCCGCCCACAATAACGACCTTTTTGGGGCTCTCGGTCTTCTTGATATTCCTGAAGAATGTCTCCTTGCCTGCAACGGGGTTAACGGAGCAGCGAAGGGGCTTTGAGTAGGTATGGGGGTTTCCTACGCCGACACAGGCCATGCATCTGATGCAGGGACGGACTGTGCTGTCAAGGCCTGCCTTTGCCTTGGCGGGGAGACGGGGGTCGGCAATAAGAGAGCGAATCATTGCGACCATATCGCTCTTGCCGGAGGAAATAACGCCCTCGGCAAGGTCCATATTGATTCCGCCGACAACGGATACGGGGATTTTAAGCTCCTTCTTAAAGGCGGCGGCAAGGTCAACATTGGCTCCTCTGGGCATATAGTAGGGGGGAATCATATATGCGCCTGCGGAGAGAGTGTACATATTACCGGAGGATACGTGGATGATGTCCAGCTTATCCTCAATAAGCTTTGCAAACCTGACTGCATCCTCAAGGCCTACGCCCTCGGGATAGCGCTCGTCACCGGAGATGCGGTAGCTGATTGCCATATTGGGGGTGAGCTCTGCCCTTACGGCATCGAGAAGCTCACGAGCAAACTTACTGCCCATTTCGTTCTGGCAGCCGTACTCATCGGTTCTCTTGTTCTTGTCGGGAGAATTGAAGAGGGCAACCACGTGGCCGTGACCACCGTGAACCATAACCATATCCATTCCACCCTCCTTGCAGCGGCGGGCGGCGGCGGCAAAGTCGGCAATAATCTGCTTGATTTCGGCAACGGAAAGGTCGGCGGGGAGATATTCCGCTCTCAGATTGAGCTCGATGGAGGCGAGAGCGCCGTAACGGTGCATCTCATCGGAGAAACGGATAAGGCCGTTTACAACTCTGTCGGTTGAGAGGTTAACGACATTGTGTGCCTCCTCGGCGTATTCTGCGGTTACGGGGCTGTCGCCGATGGTGACGATGGCGGCACCGCCCTTTGCAAACTCTGCATTATATGCAATAAATTCTTCTGTTATAAGTCCTTCGGTTGTGCAAAGGAAGGGCTGCGCGGGAGACATTTCTATTCTGTTTCTGGCTGTGAGCCTGCCTATCTTAAGAGGCTGCATAAGGTCTCTCATAAGAATTATCCACCTTTTTCATTTTATATTTCGGGGGCATTTTCAGCCCGACCGCAAGGTCTGCTTAACAGTACTATTATATATATTATTTTAAAATTTACAAGACAATTTATTGGAAAGAGAGGGGAAAACAGTGTTACAGCGCCGTTTCCGGGGTATATTCATCCCCGATAATATAGTCAATTCCGGCCTTTCTTGCCTGAGAGGCCTGATGCCGTCTCGGAATCCGGTAGGTTTTTCCGTCCTTTATGAAATATGCCCCGGTCTGGTGAAACTGAAAGGATACATCGTTTTCAATGCACTGTCTTCTTACATCAAGCACCCAGTCGTAGTTAAGGGGGCGCACCTTATTGCCGGACTCACCGGAGCAGATTACCTCAAGAATTCCGCCCTTTAAGTACTTTTCGAGCTTAACGGGGCCCAGCATCGGGGCAATTATTATGGTTTTGTGCTTTATGGGGAGCTCTGCAAATATGGGGAGTCTGTATTCGGCCCTGTCCTGATTTTCACAGGTGCAGCCGACTGTAACATTGTCATAGCCGTCTCCCCAGTCGGGGGGGACACACTGCATAAATCTTTCAATGCGCTTTGTGAAAAAATAGAACATACAGTCGCTGCGCTGTCTTATCATATCCCAGCAGTCTTCTCTCCACTCATCTGCATCCTCAAGGAGAAAATCCGAGGTAAAGCAGGTCATTACAAGAGAGCCGGGCTCTATTCTGAAGCTACCGTCCCTTTTCCTTTTTACGGGCAGATTAAAGTTCTGCGTTTTACGGCACTCCTCCGAGGATACGGCGCTTCCGTAGGCCTCATCCTGCCTGTAAACATAGCAGTAGCGGCAGCCCTCGGAGTATTTCGTGCAGCCGTGCCAGGGATTCCAGCCCTCGTATTTCCGCTGACTCATAAAGCAATATCTCCAAATCATGCAAGGGGGTCTTTTTCCCCGTCTTCGTTTCCGATTTTATCACAAAAAAAGCACGTATGGCAAGACGTATATAGCCAAACCGCTTCCCAAAAGCCGATTTAAGCATTATTTTTCGGAAATATGTTTAAAAAGTGTTGACATTATCTTGCAATATGTTGTATAATTCCACTCCGTGGGTTAGTACCCGCCTAAAAAATGTTTACTACCTCGGTCTGTGACCGTTGTTGAGTAATTACACGATGTGAAAGGAGAAAGAAATGCTTCGTACTTACCAGCCCAAGAAGCGTCAGCGCAAGAAAGAGCACGGCTTCCGCAAGAGAATGTCCACGGCCAACGGCCGCAAGGTCCTCGCCCGCCGCAGAGCAAAGGGCAGAGCCCGTCTCTCTTATTGACGCGAAGAGCCCCGGAAAGCCGGGCAAAATTTTCACACCGGTCAACATACAGGGCGACAAGCTTTCTGGCATTGTCGCCCTATTTCTTTAGACCGGGTGCGGAAGGAGAAAGGCTATGAAGTTCACGGATACTTTGAAAAAGAACTACGAATTTCAGCGTCTTTATCACAAGGGCAGCAGCAGTGTTTCGCCGTTACTGGTGCTGTATTTCCGAAAAGCTAAACGGCAGACCAACAAAATAGGAATAACGGTTTCAAAAAAGCTGGGCAAAGCGGTTACAAGGAACAAAATCCGCCGCCGCCTGCGCGAGATTTACCGCCTCCACGAGTCCGAAATAAGCCCCGGAATCGACCTTGTAATCGTTGCAAGGGGTAAGGCCGTGGGTGCAGATTACAAGCGTCTTGAAAGCGCCTTTGTATCTCAGGCGGGAAAGCTCGGAATAATGTCGAAGCCGGAGGGGACAAGGTGAAAAAGCTACTCATTGCTCTTGTAAAGTTTTACAGAGCCTATATCTCCCCTCACACTCCTCCCAGCTGCAGGTTTATTCCGACCTGCTCACAGTATGCGCTGGAGGCGCTGGAAAAATACGGCGCCGCGAAGGGAAGCCTTCTCGCATTAAAGCGCATATCCAAATGCCACCCTTTCCACAGGGGTGAGCACGATTTTTACGATCCCGTGCCCTGACCGAAGGGGCCGGAATCGGCAGGAGAATTTATGGATTTAATCGCAAAACCGTTCGGCAAGCTGCTGCTCCTGATTTACAACTGGTGCGGCAACTACGGCATCGCAATCTTTCTTTTCGCCCTGATTCTCAAGCTCATTATGCTGCCCTTCCAGATGAAGAGCAAAAAGGGCATGATGAGAATGAACAGCCTTCAGCCTCAGGTTAAGGCCCTTGAGAAGAGACACGAGGGCAACCCCCGCAAATATCAGGAGGAGGTCTCCAAGCTCTATAAGGAAGAAAAGTGCAACCCCATGAGCGGTTGTATCTGGAGCCTCATCCCCTTCCCCATTCTCATTGCACTCTACTCCGCAATCCGCCGCCCCCTCACCGTTATGATGGGCCTTGCAGAGGACCTCATCACCGACGGCGGCGCCATCTACCAGAAGCTGGCCGAGCTTGGCTATGAGTTTTCCGCAAAGGCCGATGCCTATGGCGAGCTCAAATACTCCCAGTTTATCTCCAACAACTTCGATGCCTTCTCCGGCATCAGCGAGAAGCTTGTTCAGATTAACTACAAGTTCCTCGGCCTCAACCTGGGCGACAAGCCCGTTGTTAATTTCTGGGCACAGGAAAATCCCGGCTACTGGGCTCTGATGCTTCTCATCCCCATCATCGCCGCCTTCCTTTCCTGGGCAACGGCAAAACTCACTCAGGCCTTAAACCCCCAGACACAGCAGTCCGGAGCAGGCTCTCAGGCGGCAAACTCCATGAAGTCCATGAACCTCATGATGCCCCTTATGACTCTCTACTTCTGCTTCATCATGCCCGCCGCCCTCGGCGTTTACTGGATTTACTCCTCTGTCCTCTCCGTTATTCAGGAGGCTATTCTCAATGCCTACTACGGCAAGAAGCTGGCCGCCGAAAATGAGGAGAGAATGGCACGCTTCAAGGCCAAGGAAGAGGAATACGAGCGCAAGCGCAAGGAGTACGAGGAGCTCAAGAAGGAGTCCGGTTCCATTGAGAACAAGAACACCTCCAAGAAGAAGCTTCAGGCTCAGAAAAAGGCAGAAACCGACGAGGTCAAGGCCGCAGCCGCCCGTGAGGAGCGCGCTCAGAGAAGAGCAATGCTCGGTATTGAGGAGAAGGAAGAAATTCCCGAGTCTCAGGTCGGTAACCGCAGATATGCCCGCGGCAGAGCTTATGTTGCAGACCGTTACTCTCACCCCGAGACAGCCGAGGAGAAGACCCTTTTAGCCGCTCAGGCCTCCGAGGATGACGAGGCAGAGGAGGAAAACACCGCCTCCTGCGAGGATGCAGCCGAAGAAAACACTAAGGCCACAGCAGAAGAGGCAGCCACCGAGGCAGAAACCGACGAGGAAGAGGCATTATAAGTCCGATTCCAAACACCTAACATTCAGAAGGACAAATACAATAATGATAAAAACCGTTGAAAAAAGCGCCAAGACAGAAGAGCTTGCAATTGCAGCCGCAGTTGCAGAGCTGGGCGTTTCCGCAGACGATGTCACCGTTGAAGTCGTTTCCAAGGCAAAGAGCGGTTTCTTCGGCATCGGCGCCGCTCCCGCAGTTGTTCGCGTCAGCGTTGAAATCCCCGACACTCAGAAGGATAAGGTCGAGCGTTACTTAAAGGGCCTTCTCAAGTGCATGGATTTAGAGGCAGACATCGAAATAAAGCAGGACGAAAAGGGCGCACTCTCCGTCAATCTCAGCGGAAACGGAATGGGTGCCATAATCGGAAGAAGAGGCGAGACCTTAGACGCCATTCAGCACCTTGTCAACTACTCCGTTAATCGCGGCAACGATAAGCGCAGTCACATCAGCGTTGACGCCGAGAACTACCGCGCAAAGAGAGAGGATTCTCTCGTTCGCCTTGCCGAGAAGATGGCCGCAAAGACCATCAAGTACCGCAGAAGCATGGCTCTTGAGCCCATGAACTCCTACGAGAGGCACATCATCCACACCGCCCTTCAGGATTACGAGGGCGTTTCCACTGCCTCCGTCGGTGTTGAGCCCAACCGCAGAGTCGTTGTAAATTACGAAAAGCCCGCCAAGCCCGACAACAAGCCGCGCAGCCGCGAGTGGGCATAAATCTTCAAAGTCATTTTAATGAGGTGAATACCATGATATTTGACCAGCTTTGCCAGATTATCTCCCGCCAGATGGATGTCGAGCTTTCCTCCATCCGCCGCGATACCAACGTTGTTGAGGACCTTGGCGCCGATTCTCTCGATATCGCCGAGCTTCTCACCATTCTCGAGGACGAGTTCAATGTTGTTCTCGTTGATGACCGCATCCGCGAGCTCTACACCGTCGGCGAGATTGCAGAGTATCTCGAGAGCGTAATGTAAGACGTTCTGTTTTAAAAGCCGTTAAATAATAAAACACCCGAAGGGGCCTGAAATTACAGGCATACCCTTCGGGTGTTTTTATCATATCAGGAATTTTTTATTAATAAATGAAACCAAAAGCTCTTAAATTACGCTATAGTAAGTAAAGGGTAGATTCGGATACGGTGGAAGGGCTCAGCTATTCTAAAGCATTTATCTCCCAAATTTATGATATTTGTTGACAATTACAGCCTTTCCCATTTATGCTACAAACGGGAGGGGAACATTTAATATGATAGAAAAAGCAAAAGTTTTCCTGCATAGTCCCGTTAAAAGGACTTCTCTTTTTAATATTCTGTCCATACTGCTTTTTTGTATTATCGGCATCGGTGCACTGCACGTTATTTATCTTCTTTTTGCAATTAACGCCTTTTTGTTCTATCGTGATTACAAAGGCAAAAAAGTCAGGTTTGTTTTTCTCGGCCTTTTCATAATATTCCTTTTTATGCTATTAAGTGGTATTATCTTTGGTGCCTTAAATATTTCCTTTGTCATATACGCAAGCGGTAACTAAAAATAATAAAAAAACGCTATGACCGCAGTATCATACGGAAGAGAGGAGTAGCCCTTGGATGACAGAGCCATAGTACAGCTTTATCTTGAGAGAAACGAAAAAGCCATCAATATTACAGCAGAAAAGTATGGCAAAAAACTGAGAAGCATTGCATACGGCATAACCGAGGACAATCAGGCCTCCGAGGAGTGCGAAAATGACACATACCTTGCGGTCTGGAATAGCATTCCTCCGAACAAACCTATTTTTTCGCTTATATTTCAAGGATTACAAGGCACATCTCCATTGATTACTGCCGCAGACAAAATGCCCAAAAACGAGACGCCCCGGTTCTTTCCGTTTCCGAGGAACTTGAAAGCTGTTTTCCGGCAGATGATACTATCGAAGAAGAAATTAATGCCCGAGAACTTATTAAAGTAATAGAAGCATTTTTGCGGACTATCCCCAAAGAAAACCGAATAATATTTCTTAGAAGATACTACTTCTGCGACAGTATTTCGGACATTGCCGCTTTTATGTCCCTAAAGGAAAGCAAAATAAAAAGCTCTCTTTTCAGGACCCGAAAAAAGCTTCATAAAATTCTTGAAAAGGAGGGCTTCATTCTGTGAATAATTATCTGGAAATGCTTAATAATCTGGATGATAAGCTTATTGATGAAGCTGCCTGTTACGTTCCCGAAAAAAAGCCCGATGCGGGCACAAAGATTTTTTCATTTGTCGCTGTTTTTACACTCATAATAATAGCAATTCTCGTTGCATCGCAATTTTTAATAGTAAAAATGAAGGGTGCTTTACCCTTCGGAGCTTCAAATATTATCATTAGTGAAAATTCCGTATCTTTAAGGCCGATGTCCTCTGAGGTACGAAATTACACAAAACTATTGTCAAAAGGCCCGGTTTATATAAGCATCGGAAGACCTTATTCCATTACCCAAGGTGACCTTGGTAATGAAATGGGAATCGTTTCGGACAGTGCAGACAAAAGCCTTATAGGCCTTTCTGCATATTATTACTCTAAAATGCCGGATGTTTCTTCTGTTTGCATAATTGAAATGGACGGTGAATATAAATTCTACTCCGCAACAGACTTTAGGATTACACTTGGCCCTAATGAATATCTGGTAATATTCGGTGAAAACGAACCTTCTCCTTCGGTGAGCTTTGAGAAAAATCCGGCTTTGCCCTATTGCTGATTATTGTATCTTCAAATATTCCGAAAAGAAAACAGCAATTATTCTTATAACGACAACATCACCGGTATTTCACATCGTGATTTGCCTGCCCCGGGAATAAAATATGCCTGAAGATTATGAGGTAAAAGCGAAATATGTGACAAATATTAGGTAGTATAGCACCCGAAGGGGCCTGAAATTACAGGCATACCCTTCGGGTGTTTTTTATACTTATTTCTCTTTTATCTCCAAAAGCTCTGCAAGCGTTTTTCTTATATCCGCATCTATGAGAATCGACCTTTCCGAAATTTCCCCGGGGGCAAAGGCATCGCCCCTGTTTATGCTCGCATAGACGGCGTTTCTGTTTTCGCAGACCTCGTCGATAAAGGGGTATTTTATCCAGACGGGGGTGTTCATTCCAACGCCCAGCTCAAGGAAAAGCACCCTTTTCCTTTTGCAATCTCTGATAAAGGCCTCGTATCTCTCACGGGCTTCATACCAGCCCTTATCCTGAACAAAGCTGTCATCAATGCGAAGATTAAGTGTCATCCTCCTGCCGCATTTGGGACAGCGGGGGAAAAGCTCCGGCGGGACTTTCATATCCTCCTCGGAGGCAATCATTGCCCTTATGGTGTCCTCATTGTCATAGGTATCCTGCGTGCAGGGTAGAGAGCACTGAAAAAGGCCGTAGTCCCCCTGCATATACCAAAGGCGCCGCTTGTCAAAACCCGCACGCTGAAAACAATGGTCAACATTGGTTGTAATGACAAAGTAGTTTTTATCCTTCACAAGGGAAAGGAGAAGTGCATAGCAGTCATTGGTATCATCTGCAAAGCGGTTATAATAAATGTTTCTGCTCCAGAAGGCCCAGAAGCTCCCCTCATTGGGAAAGGGGTAGAAGCCCGCCGAGTACATATCCGATATTGCAAAGCGCTCTGCCATATCCCCGAAATATTTATAAAAGCGCTCACCGGAATATGTTAGGCCCGCGGATGCGGACAGACCCGCACCGGCGCCGATGAAAACAGCCTCGGCAGAGTCAAGGGCCTTTTTTAGCTTTTTTATTTCTTCACGGTATTCCATATGGGATTATCTCCTCTTAAACTGCTTTTTTCACCCTATGGTTACTGTCATAACCTTCTCGTCATTTACAAAATTCTGAATTTCCTTAAAAACCTCGGGAGTGTTT
>JAKSPP010000090.1 GCA_024404735.1 Oscillospiraceae bacterium
AAAAATAGCACAAGGCTTGTAAAAATGCAATAGTTTTTACATTTTTTGTAAAACTGTTATAAAATGTTTTTTATATGATTAATATAAGTGGAATATGTGACAAGCATGTATATCCCTTGCCCTTCCATATAAGAATAACTTATGTGCCGGCCTTCCGCAAGCAAGGCGAAATTTACGGCTGTATATTTCAGATATATAAAATATGTATACTGAATGAAAACCGGCATTTTCGGCATAATATCCTCTTATTCAAAAAATTATCTTAAATCTTCGCTAAATCTTCACTGTGTACTTGACAATACAGGAAACAAGATTTAGAATAATACTAATTTTATTACGGAGGATATGCAATGACGCATAATGCTTCAAAAATACTGGATATAATTAATTATTCCGACCATCCCACGGCCGACGACATATATATGGAGGTAAAGCGGCTGGGCATCAAAATGTCTCCCGCAACGGTTTACAACAGTCTTGCAGCCCTCCACAGCGAGGGTGCTATTGTAAAGCTTCCCGACGAGGGCGGAGCAACCCGCTATGACAAAAGTCTTCCCCACGGGCATATGATATGCTCCGCCTGCGGAAGGATAAGCGACCTTTTTATCGATGACTTCCCCGATTATCTTCGCGAAAGGACAGGCACCGACACAGAGGGCTATGACCTTCGCGTTTTCCATACCTGTCCCATGTGCAGGGGTCTGGTCTGATTGCACGGTATCGGGAAAAAGCCGGAGAGAGAAAATAATATTTGACAAACGCAGATATTATGGTAATATAAATTCTTGAAGGTTCTCACCTGAGAGAAGAAAACACTATTTTAAAACAGGAGGAAGTACTATGTACGTTATTAACGACAGCTGCATTGCTTGCGGTTCCTGCTCCGAGGCTTGCCCTCAGGAAGCTATTGCCATGGACGACGCTCTCGGCCATTACGCAATTGACGGCGGCAAGTGCATTGATTGCGGCACCTGCGAGGATACCTGCCCCATGGGCTGCATCGCACAGGGCTGAGTTTAACCGCCTTATTATGCAAAGAATGGAAGTGGCTGCTGCATTTTTGCGGCAGCCATTTTCGGTATTATAACTATGAAAAATGATTTAAGCCCGGATTTCGAGCCTCTGTGGGCCGGCGGCCCATCCATGAAGCAGACGGAGGATGCCTTCGCCCTTTCAACGGACAGTGTGCTTCTTTCATATTTTGCCTCCGAAAGAGGCCGAAAAAGCATCCTTGACCTGGGGACGGGTGCGGGAGTAATTCCCATCATCCTCGGCTCTGCCTTCCCGGGGGCAAGAATAAACGGAATAGAAATAAATGAAAAATCCGCCCTTCTCGCAAGAGAGAACATGGCTGCAAACGGTCTTGACCCCGATGGAATTATAACAGGGGACATAAGAGAAATAAAAAGCCTTGTCTCTGCCGGGGCCTTTGATGCCGTTACGGCAAATCCCCCCTATTTCAGGGAGGGCAGCGGAGTCGCCTCTCCCGACCCGGAGAGAGCCGCCAGAAGAGACGAGAGGACCTGCACTCTTTCGGATGTCTGCAGAGCCGCGAAGTATGCCTGCCGCTGGGGCGGAAGCTTTTTCCTCGTACACAAGCCGGAGAGACTTCCCGATGTTTTCGGGGAGCTGCGCAAGGCGGGCTTTGAGCCAAAGCGCCTGCGTCTTGTGTGCTACTCACCGAAGCACGCCCCCAATCTTATTCTCTGTGAGGCAAGAAGGGGAGGCAATCCCGGCCTCAATATCGAAAGGCCTCTTTTCCTCACGGATGAGGACGGGGCCGAGTCGGAGGAAAGCAAAATAATCTATCACAGATAAGGAAGGCGGCTATCATTTCGGCCCGCTTCCCGGAAAGGACCCGTATGCCAGGAACCTTATATCTTGTGGGTACCCCCATCGGAAATATGGGGGATATGTCCGAGAGAGCAATAAGCACTCTCGGGGAGGTGGATTTCATTGCCGCCGAGGATACCCGCGTTTCGGTCAAGCTCCTCAATCGCTTTGAAATAAAAAAGCCCCTTCTGTGCTACTTTGAGCACAACAGGGCGGAGATGGGTGAGAAGATTATTTCCCGCCTTCTGGGGGGAGAAAACTGCGCCCTTGTTACGGATGCGGGAATGCCCGCAATCTCCGACCCCGGCGAGGAGCTCGTGCGAAACTGCGCCGCTCTTGGAATCCCCGTTTCCGTTGCCCCGGGGCCCTCTGCGGTTATTACGGCCCTTGCAATGTCCGGCCTTCCCACCCAGCGCTTCTGCTTTGAGGGCTTTCTTTCCACCTCGGGAAAATCCAGAAGAGAGCATCTTGAGGAGCTTAAAAAGGAAAAGAGAACCATTGTTTTCTATGAGGCCCCCCACAAGCTCAAAAGAACTCTTTCGGATTTCCTTGAGTACTTCGGTGACAGGGATATCGCCCTGTGCAGGGAGCTTACCAAAATCCACGAGGAAATAATAAGAACCACCGTAAAAAAGGCCATAGAGCTTTACGGGGACACAGAGCCCAGAGGTGAGTTTGTCCTTGTTTTAAGAGGCTATGAGGAGCCCGAGGAGCCCGAAATGACCATTGAGGAGGCTCTTGAGGTCTTAAACAGATACAGAGAAGAGGGAAAAAGCCTTAAGGAGGCCTCCCGTCTTGCCGCTGCCGATACGGGCTTCAGAAAGAACGACCTCTATGACCTTGCCGTCAGAAGCACAATAAAATAAGCCTTTTTGTCGGATACTGAACAGAGAAAAAAAGAGCTTGTCCGAAAGCTGTGCGAATATAACACCAAGCCCCCTAAATCCTTTCGGGGGCTTTTCTGTTTTGTGTTGACAATTCTGTGCCTTTGTAGTATTGTATATATGTATTGCTGTCAGTATCTATGCCTCTTTGCGCCCACGGGAAACAAGGGGCTTTGTTTGTTTTGAGCGAATAAAAATACTGTTCCGAAGGAGCTTTTTTATGAAGGCAATGGAAGAAAAAATCCTCAGGGAGGGTCAGATACTCCCCGGAGAGATACTCAAGGTCGGAAGCTTTCTTAATCAGCAGATTGACACGGAGTTTTTAAGGGAGATGGCAGAGGAGATAGCCACGCTTTTCAAGGACTGCGGAGCTACCAAAATCCTCACGGTCGAGGCATCCGGAATTGCCATCGCGACTGCCGCCGGTCTTGCCATGAACATTCCCGTTCTTTTTGCCAAGAAGCATAAAACCAGCAATGTCGACGGAGAAATTCTCTCCGCCCCCGTTCATTCCTATACCCACGGAACGGATTACAACATCGTTGTTTCAAAGAGCTACCTTTCCCCGGGGGACAAGGTTCTTATGGTTGACGATTTCCTTGCCAGCGGCAATGCCTTTATGGGTCTTCTGGGCCTCATAAACGGCGCCGGCGCCACCTGTGTCGGGGCCTGTGCCGCCATCGAAAAGCGCTTTCAGGGCGGCGGAGATATGCTCCGTAAAATGGGCATAAGGCTCGAATCCCTTGCGATAATCAGTGCCTTCGAAGGCAACAGTGTTGTTTTCGACAGCATTTAAGGCTTTATTTCCTTTAATTCTGTTTTTTTATTTTTTTATAATAAAATAAGGAGAAAAACATGAAAAAGACCATCGCACTTATCCTCGCACTCGTCCTTGTTATGGCCCTGTTTGCAGGCTGCGGCAAGAAGGACGATTCCGCAAAAAGAGAAATCAAGGCTCCCACCAGCGACGCCGAAGTCGTTTTCGATAACGACTCCACAGGATTTGACGTTTCCACCTTGACCAAGGATGAAATCAAGAAGATCAAGGTCGGATTCATCTTCCTTCACGATGAAAACTCCACCTATGATGCAAACTTCCTGAAGGCCGCAGAGGCCCTCTGCAACAGCATCGGCGCCGAGTATCTCGTTCGCAAGAACATCCCCGAAGGCCAGGAGTGCTATGATGCCGCTGCCGACCTCGTCGACAAGGGCTGCAACATCATTTTTGCAGACTCCTTCGGTCATGAGGACTACATGATGCAGGCTGCAAAGGAATTCCCCAAGGTTCAGTTCTGCCATGCAACCGGAACCAAGGCTCATATGTCCGGACTTGACAACTACCACAACGCATTCGCAACCATCTACGAAGGCCGTTACCTTGCAGGCGTTGCCGCAGGTATGAAGCTCAACGAGATGATTGAGGCCGGTCAGTTTACCGCCGAAGAGGCCAAGATGGGCTACATCGGCGCTTACACCTATGCCGAGGTTATCTCCGGCTACACCGCATTCTTCCTCGGCGCCCGTTCCGTATGCCCCACCGTTACCATGGACGTAACCTTCACCGGCTCCTGGTACGATGAGACCGCCGAGAAGGAGGCCGCCAACAAGCTTATCGACGGCGGCGCAAAGCTCATCAGCCAGCACGCCGACTCCATGGGCGCTCCCACTGCCTGTGAGAGCAGAGGCGTTCCCAACGTTTCCTACAACGGAAGCACCGTTTCCGCCTGCCCCAACACCTTCATCGTTTCCTCCCGCATTAACTGGATTCCCTTCATGGAGGTTATGGTCGGCCGTGTAGCAAAGGGCGAGAGAATCAATGCCGACTGGACAGGTACTGTTGCAAATGGTGCTGTTGAGCTCACCGAGGTCAACACTGCCGCTGCTGCCGCAGGCACCGAGGAAGCAATTGAGAAGGTCAAGGCCGAGCTCGTTGCCGGCACCCGCCACGTATTCGACATCAGCACCTTCACCGTTGAGGGCAAGACCGTTGAATCCTACCTCGCCGACATCAACGACTGGGGCGATTACGTAGGTGAGACCGAGGCCATCAAGGACGGTTACTTCTGCGAGTCCAAGGACCGCTCCGCTCCTTGCTTCGATCTTCACATCGACGGCATCAACCTCCTCGATACCAAGTTCTGATTTCCCGATAATATGCAAAGGAAGGCTCTTAAGAAGGGCTTTCCTTTGCAATGCCATAAAGGGCAGTGCAGTGACGCCTTGTTTGCCGCCGGATTGCCCTTTGTGGTATTGCTTTATGTAACACGAATAACTGTGAGAAGGGAGTGAAGCCTTTGGAAAATAAAACTGCCGCCGTAATGATGCGCGATATTACCAAAACCTTTGGTACCACCGTTGCAAACGACAGAGTGTGGCTGGATATCTACAAAGGAGAAATTCTCGCACTTCTGGGAGAGAACGGAAGCGGAAAAACAACGCTTATGAATATGCTCTCCGGAATTTACTACCCCGATTCGGGAAAAATCTTCGTGGGCGACAAGGAGGTCTCCATCCGTTCACCCAAGGATGCCTTTGACCTCGGAATAGGTATGATTCATCAGCATTTCAAGCTTGTTGATGTCCTCACCGCCGCCGAGAATATAGTTCTGGGCCTTAACGAAAAGGGAAGACTGGATATGGCCGCCGTAACGGCACGCGTTAAGGAAATCTGCGATGCCTACGGCTTTGAGATTGACCCCTCCCAGAAGATTTACGATATGTCCGTTTCACAGAAGCAGACTGTTGAAATAGTCAAGGTTCTCTATCGCGGTGCGGATATCCTCATCCTCGATGAGCCCACGGCTGTTCTTACGCCTCAGGAAACAGACAAGCTTTTTGCTGTTTTACGCAATATGCGTGATGACGGCAAGGCAATCGTCATTATTACCCACAAGATGCACGAGGTTGAAAGTCTCTCCGACAGAGTTGCCGTTTTAAGGCGCGGTACCTTCGTGGGCGATATGCTGACAAAAGAAACCAATGCCGGGGAAATGACCAATATGATGGTGGGTCATGCGGTTACCCTTAATATTGACCGTCCCGACCCCGTTGACCCGAAAACAAGAATTGCCGTAAAGGGGCTTACAGTTCGCTCCTCCGACGGTATTATGAAGCTTGATGATGTATCCTTCGATATAAGAAGCGGTGAGATTCTCGGAATTGCGGGTATCTCCGGCTGCGGTCAGAAGGAGCTTCTCGAGGCAATTGCGGGACTTCAGCCCGCCGAAGCCGGAAGCGTCAGCTATATAAACGACGACGAAAGCGAAGAGGAGCTTCTGGGAAAGGACCCTCTCACAATTGCCGAAAAGGGCGTATCCCTGTCCTTCGTTCCCGAGGACCGTCTCGGAATGGGCCTTGTGGGAAATATGGACCTTGCGGACAATATGATGCTCCGCTCCTTCAGAAAGGGGCGCTCTGTTTTCACCAACAGAAGGGCCCCGAGAGCTCTTGC
>JAKSPP010000091.1 GCA_024404735.1 Oscillospiraceae bacterium
CTGCAATTCCCACAAAAGAAATAGGCCCCGCAAGAGCAGTTACACAGGCAGAAAGAAGGCTGGAAACCAAAATAATGCCCGCTCTTACCGCTCTGATGGGAATTCCGAGGCTTTTGGCATAGCCTTCACCCAGAGCATATGCGGCCATAGGCTTTGTTAAAAGCATTGCCGCAATCAGTCCGAAACAGCAAAACAGAGCCCCTGCTCTGACATCGGCCCAGTTTGCTCCCGAAAAGGAGCCCATTGACCAATGAGTTAGATTTACTACATCATGCTCATTTGCAAAGGTTACGCAAAAATCCGTAACCGCAGAGCAGATATAACCAACCATTATTCCCGCAACAAGTAGCATGGACATATTCTTAACCTTTTGCGAGAGCATCAGAACAAGAACCGTTATTATTATCGAGCCTAAGAAGGCTGCGAGTATCAGTGTACCGGAGCCAAAGTCTCCGAGGAACGGAGAAAGAAAAATAAGGGTGACTCCGACAACCATTTTAGCTCCGGAGGAAATACCGAGAACAAAGGGGCCTGCAATGGGGTTGCGGAAAAACACCTGAAGGAGATATCCGGACACTGCCAGAGCCCCACCGAGAAAGGCCGTCAGCAGCATACGCGGAAATCTTATCTTAAAAAGGATCTGGCTTTCTGTTGATGCTTTTATAACAGCTTCCAGTTCCTTTGAATATGCATTTTTGGAAAACAGACTCAAAAACCAGTATTTAAGTCCCTTAAATGAGAGTGAAAGCACCTCTCTGACATTAATTGAGACAGAGCCTATCTGAATATTGAGATAAAAGCCCAGAACAAGGGCTACCGCAAGAATAATAAGACACAACCAGAATCGGGAGGTATTCCCGTAAAGAATATTCTGTTCTTTTTTCATACGATTATTACCTCCCAATCTGTTTATTGATAATACCTATCAGTGAAGTCTTGTAAGATACGGAAGCGAATCAAGCTCATCTGCCTCTCCGCTTACAATCTGATGGAAGCTCTTAATCATCTGTCCGAGCTTCAGAGTTTCCTGAAACATATTTTTGTCTGTAATCCAGACATTGCCGTCACGTACGGCCTTAAAATCGGCAAGTATATCATTCTCCCTGATTAATTCCTCAATACTGCCAACAGAATTACCGAAGTTACAGTTATAAATGATATAATCTGCGTCCTTTGCACCGGCAAAAAACACTTCCCTCTCAATGGTCATAGTTGAGGTCTTGGAGTCTTCATCACCGAAAAGATCCTTGAATACATATTCGCCGCCTGCGATGCTTATCATCCGGCTGATATAATCTCCGCTCTTTCTGGCAACAACCTTTCCGGAGGCACTGATACCGAAGAAGGCCACGGTTTTCCCCGTCGGGGCAATCCCCTCAACCTCTTCAAGGTAGGAAACCTGCTCATTGAACTTTTCTTCTGCAAGCTCCTCCTTGTTGAGGAGTGCACCGTAAAGCTTTATCCATTCTGTCCTTCCGAGAGGATGGGATTCATAGCTTGCATGGGAAACCATAACGGGGATGCCAAGCTCACGAAGCTTTTCCGCAACATCGGATACATGGTTTATCATAGTATTCTCAATTGCGAGACCGCAGTTCTGTGTAATAAGCAGCTCATAATCCGGCTCGGAATACTTTCCGGCAAAAAGAATGTCTCCGTTTTCCATGGCCTTACGTGCATTATCAACATACCAGCCATCGGCCTTTGTGCCTGAAAGTCTTATTTGGGGAATGGCGTCGATTGCGTCAAGAAGACACATTGAATCCGATGCGACAACATAGATGTTGCTTATAGGCTGATATAATACAGTTGCATCCTTAGGCGCCTCGTCCGGAAGCTCTGCCCCCTCGGGTACTATGAAAAAGCTGCCTTCATCCACAATTGTAATAAGCTTATATCCGCCTGTATAATAGTCAACAGAAAAAGACTCGGCATATTTAAGCTCCATACTGCCTGTCTTTGCAAAAGCCGGGGTTTCCCGGAGCTCTTCTGTGCTGCTCCCCTTTCCGCCGCATGCACATAAAAGAACTGCGGCGAAAAGAAGAAGCGTGACAAAAAGTGTTCTTTTCATTACTCAGCCTTCGGGTCTCCCTGGGCTAAAGTGCTTCCGTCAAAGTGAAGGGTGTAATCAACAAGGTGGGGCTCGGACATTGCGACTGTGAGAGCGGAAACCGCAATATCCTCATCGAGGGTTACGGGAATACGGAAGGTTGAGTTTCCTTCTGTATTGATAGGATTGTACTGAGTTTCTCCTATGAGCATATACTCATAGTTCTTTGAGCCCCATACAACTGTTGCCCAGTAATTGCCGTCTGCATCCTTTTCAATGAGGCAGGGAGAGGAAACCTTTGCCTTTCCGGAACCGCCGGAAAGAGTAACCTCTGCATTATAGCGCTCAAGCTTAAGCTCTGTTACCTCTGTAACGGAAACCTTGTGATCGTACCATGTTCCCTTCTTGCCTACAAGTGCGCAGTCGAACTCATCATTCAGATAAGGAACGGGAATATCAAAGCCATATACCTCTTCGGTGAGACCATCGGGGTATGTAACAGAATCGGTTGTGGGAGAAAGCCAGGAATTCTCATTTGCCTCGGCATCGTTTGCCATTCCTATGTAGAGGTTAAGAATTCCCTTTGAGGCAAGGGAGACGTGAATGGTCATTTCACCGTTTACAACAGTGAGTACGCCCCAGTCATCCTTCGTCTCGTTTACATGGAACATAGAGCTGTCGGTATTGAACTTTGCAGCATAGATGCCGTCGGGAAGTGTGTCAAGTACGACATCAAATTCACCTTCAACATCGGCAACATGACTTACATAAATATCCTTGATTCCGTCAAGACGGCCAAGACCTGCAATCTGAGCCTCAACGGACTCAAAGCATCCGGCAGCCTCGAACATTGACTTCCAGGAATCCTCATCCTCGCCCGCCATATCGTTATTTGCATGATCGCCTGCAACAACCATAAGAGGACGGAGAATAATCTTTGTATAACCTGCATCCTTGCAGGCCTCAATTACAGCTTCGGCTGATGTAGACTCGGGCTCACCTTCAACGGTTCCGATGAAAGCATTTTTATATCCCAGCTTTTCCATCTGAGCCTGCATCTGAGTGTAGGTTACCTTTGCATTATGAGAGGTACCGTGACCCATAAATACAAATGCAACTCCGGCATTTTCCGCATCCTTCATGGAAGCAAAGCCTGCATCCTTTACGGCTGCCTCAACAAGAATCTCGCTGACAGCCTGCTTATCTGCGTTGATTTCGGTTGCAGTGCTTCCTACAGGTCCGAGAAGAGGCTCGGCAACCTCAATGTGAGCAATTTTGTCTGCATACTCTTCAACAACTTCCATAAGCTCGTCATACTCGGCACCATGCATAAGATGGGTGGGAAGAATGATAAGATTCTGAGCACCGTTTGCAACGGCTCTTTCCATAGCCTGTTCCATATTGTCGATGAACTCATTTTCACGGGCCTGAACATGGTTAATAATAATCTGAGCAGTGAATGCACGGCGTACAGACCAATCAGGGAAAGCAGCGGCAACCGCATCCTCAATGCCCTTAATATCCTCTGCACGGCTGTCATTAAAGGAGGTACCGAAGGAAACAACAAGAATTTCGTTCTTTCCTATTCCGTCTGCGTTGCGGGGATCATCAAGAGAAGCATCGCCCGTATCACGACCGAAGTAATCGGGGTCAGCCTCGTCTCCCTCGACAAGAGCCTTTGCGTCTTCGGTAAGAGCATCCCAGGCAGCCTTGGCAGCCAGACACTGGGCATCGGTTTCTTCGGTGCGGGTCTGAACATAGATTGCATCAATAAGCTCGGCACAGGCATCGGCAGCAGCCTTGTTTGCCTCGCCTACTGCAGCTTCTGCGTGAGAAACATAAATTTCCTGAATTCCGGAAAGGCGGCCGAGACCGGCAATCTGAGTTTCCACAGCCTCGAATGAGCCGTAGGTATCAAACATTGAAAGCCAGGAATCCTCATCAGGACCTGCCATATCGTTATTTGCGTGGTCACCTGCAACAACCATAAGAGGACGGAGGATAACCTTCTTGAAGCCGGCTTCCTTGCAGGCCTCGATTACAGCCTCGCAGGAGGTTCCGATGAAAGCATTCTTATATCCCAGCTTTTCCATCTGAGTCTGCATCTGAGTATAGGAAACCTTTGCATTGTGAGAGGTACCGTGACCCATGAATACAAATGCAACTCCGGCATTCTCAGCGTCCTTCATGGAAGCAAAGCCTGCATCCTTTACGGCGGCTTCAACAAGAACCTCGCTGACAGCCTGCTTATCTGCGTTAATCTCGGTTGCGCTTGCTCCGACAGGTCCGAGAAGAGGCTCGGCTACCTTAATATTGTCAATTTTATCGCCATACTCCTCAACAACATCCATGAGCTCATCGTACTCGGCACCATGCATGAGATGCGTGGGAAGGATAACAAGGTTCTTTACACCGTTTGCAACGGCTCTTTCCATTGCCTGGTCCATATTGTCAATCTTCTCGCCGTCTCTGGCCTGAACATGATTGATAATAATCTGAGCAGTAAATGCACGGCGTACAGACCACTCTGGGAAAGCCTTTGCAACTGCATCCTCAATACCCTTGATATCCTCTGCACGGCTATCGTTAAAGGAGGTACCGAAGGATACTACGAGAATTTCATTGGAACCGATACCGTCATCATTGAGTGCATTGTCCTTAGAGGCATCACCGGTATCACGACCGAAATAATCGGGGTCTGCATTTTCGCCCTCCACAAGAGCCTTCTGTGCATCGGTAAGAGCATCCCAGGCTGCTTTTGCAGCGAGGCACTGGGCGTCGGTTTCTTCGGTGCGGGTCTGAACATAGATTGCATCGATTAAAGCAGCGACCTCATCGGCAGCGGCCTTATCTGCGGCAGAAGTATCTTCTGCACCTGCGGGTGTTTCCTGTGATGCGTCTGCATCGGCAGCGGCATCGTCTTTCTTCTCTCCGCATGCGGCAAGTCCGAGACAAAGACTCAGAACAAGCAGCAGGCAGAGAAGCTTTGCAAGGTTTTTCATGTTTCTTCCTCCACTGATTGTGAAAAAATTAATTTCAAAAAGGATAAAATATTTCTTTCCTTCAGAATTAAAAAAATAAAAAAACGGCAGCTCCGAAAGGAGCGCCGTAAACGATTTTATACGCGCAAAAATAATCCCAATTCTTTTCATAAAAAAGAAATGGAATAAGCTGTGCCCAGCAGGTCTCCTGACTTACGCATCACTGAGCCCAGCCTTAACCTTCTCGGATTTCTCCAATGGTTTGCTTTCGCTTAAAGGCTACTCTCCGCGCTTACAGTGGCGGTTCCGCTCCGGATTCTCACCGGATTCCCTATTATCCCCCGGGACCTGAAAACGGTCAACGGGCGCACTGAGACTATTCTTTTATCACAAGTAAATATTATAGTGTAAGAGAACCAATTTGTCAAGTATTACAGTTGAACGAATCATAAACTATAAAAAAAGGCATCCGCCTCTTGTGTAAGAGGCGGATACCCGAAAAAAACACGGTATAAAAAAGGATTATCAGAACTTAGAAGCAACGTCTTCTACATGCTTTATATAAAGCTCTTCGATACCGGAAAGACGGCCAAGTCCTGCAATCTGAGCCTCAACGGACTCAAAGCATCCGGCAGCCTCGAACATTGACT
>JAKSPP010000092.1 GCA_024404735.1 Oscillospiraceae bacterium
CGGGAGAAAACACCTATGCGGGAATGATTATGGGTGATTTTACTCTTATGAAGCAGAACAAAACATCATTCAGCTATCTCACCTCCGGTACACAGATTTTCAAGGGAGATGAGATTATAACCTCCGGTAAGGGCGGAGTGTTCCCCAGAGGCATTTATGTGGGAACAATAGAGTCCGTTGTAACACAGAACGGAGGACAGACGGTTTACGGAATTGTAAATCCCGCCGCCAATATTTCAAACCTTTCTCAGGTATTTATTGTAACCGATTTTGATATCGTGGAGTAAGAAAAATGCTTTTGTCAGAAATTATCAGCCGCAGAACACTGCTTAAGTTCATAATTTATCTTTTCGGCCTCTATGTGACCGTTATTCTGCAGCTTATGCTTCTGGCAAGTGTAAAGGTATTCGGCGCAGGCCTTATGATAGTACCTATGTATATTGCTGCCATCGGCCTTTTTGAGGGCGGAGTATGGGGTGGTATTTTCGGCATTCTCGCAGGAATGATGACGGATATCGGATATTCCGATTCAACGGTAATGTTCCTTTTCCTCTTTACAATAGTGGGATTTTTTGTGGGTTATTTTGCCGGATTTTTTATTAACAGAAGATTTTACTCGTTTATGATTCTCGCTCTTCTTGCAGGACTTTTTGTTGCGGCCTTCAGGATGATATCTCCATGGATTTTTAAGAGCGGTTCATTCGGTGAAGTTTTTTCAATAGCAATCAAACAGGCTGTATTTTCAATAATTTATGCGGTTCCCTCATATTTCTTCGCCGGTGCCGTATCGAGACGTCTTAGCGGTGGCAGTGGAGACGATAAGGAGGACAGTGACGATGAATAGACTTGTAAAGCCGGGAAGGCTTGCATTTCTCGGATTTCTCGGCGCGCTTGTTATGGTTGTGTTCCTTGTTGCACTTTATAAGCTGCAGATAATCGAGGGAACAGAGTACTACGAGCGAAGCAAAAATAATATTGTATCAACCAAAACCGTGTCCGGTGTCCGAGGCAGTATTATGGACCGCTACGGTCGTGTCCTTGTGGAAAACCGTTCCTGTACTAACCTTACGATAGATGACGGGGAGCTCCTTTATGAGCGCAGCTCATCCGAGGCAAATGAAATTATTCTTACCATCTGTAAGATGATTCTGGACCAGAACGGTACATATACCGATGAACTTCCCATAACAAAAACCGTGCCCTTTCAGTATACGGAGATGTCTCCCATTCAGAGAGAGCTTCTTAACGCATGGCTGAAGGCAAATGATTTGCCCCAGTCTGCTTCGGCCGTCGATGTTATGGCTCAGATGCGAAAAAGATATAAAATCGACAACAGCTATTCCGGTGAGGATATGAGAATAATTGCCGGAGTAAGATATGAGATAAACGTCAGATACCTCATCGGTACCTCCGATTATGTTTTTGCAGAGGATGTTTCTCTGGAGCTCATAACCTACATTATGGAGCACGATATTCCGGGCTTCAATGTATCGACGGACTATATCCGAGAGTACAAAACCTCCTCCGCCCCTCACCTTCTCGGCTACATCGGTATGATGAACGAAAAGGAAATGAAGGCGTACACCGCCAAGGGCTACTCCATGGACGCAAAGGTCGGAAAGGACGGAGCCGAGGCTGCCTTTGAGGAGTATCTCCACGGAACGGACGGAAAGGTGAGAACAACCTCCACCTCAACGGGTATTGTTACGGACAAAACCTATGTAACAGAGCCTGTTCCGGGCAACCATGTATACCTGACCATAGACATAGGCCTTCAGGAGGCCGCGGAAACCGCCCTTGATACCTTCATTACGGAGGCCAACGAATACCGTGCGGCTCTGAATGAGGATATAGAAAAATACGGAGGCTTTGAGGAAGACCTTCGTCCTCAGATAACAGGCGGAGCTTGTGTTGTCGTTAATGTAAAGACAGGCGAGCCTCTTGCAATTGCAAGCTTGCCCAGCTTTGACCTCGAATACCTTATGGACCATTTTGCCGAGGTCAGCAATATGGAGGGCGCCCCGATGTTCAACAGAGCCCTTCAGGGAACCTACGCTCCCGGTTCAACCTTCAAGCCGTGTACGGCAATTGCGGGTCTTGCGGAAGGCGTTATCGATGTTCCCACAAAAATAGAATGTGAAGGTATTTTCCGTAAGTACGAGGATGCCGGTTACGCTCCCCGATGCTGGATTTACGGTCAGGGTCTCCACGGAGAGCTGACGGTTCCCATGGCGCTGACGGTTTCATGTAACTACTTCTTCTATACCGTCGGTGATATGCTTCAGATTACAAAGCTTGCAAAATATGCGAAAATGTTCGGACTCGGCGAGCCCACCGGTATAGAAATCTATGAGGATATCGGACGAATGGCTTCCGATGAATACATGAATGAAATGGAAGGCCGTGATATGTACGCCGGTGATACCCTTGCCGCCGCTATCGGCCAGTCCATCAGCCTTTTCAATCCTCTCCAGATGGCAGAGTACTGTGCGGCCATTGCAAATAACGGAGTCCGCTATTCTGCATCCGTTCTCAAAACAGTAAGAAATTTTGACTACTCCGCAACCGTTTACACAAGAGAGGTTGAGGTACTTTCCAAGGTAGATGTAAGACAGGACTTCTTTGACCTTGTCCACGAGGGTATGTACGGCGTTGCAAATGACCCCATGGCGGGTTCTGTATATGAGTCCTTCCTCGGTGCCTCATACTCTGTTGCCGCAAAGACCGGTACGGCTCAGACGGGTACCAAAAACGTATCAAACGGATTCTTCATCTGCTATGCTCCCTATGATGACCCCGAAATTGCTGTCTGTGTTTCAATTGAGAAGGCAGAGTCCGGAGCCTCAATTTCTCCCATTGCACGCAAGGTTATGGACTATTACTTCAACTTTAAGAACTCAACGGCAACTCTCGAGCATGAGGGAATGTATCTCAGATAAAGGATTTCGTCTGAAATTTTATCGGAAATTTATTCCGAACATATAATTTGACCGTAAAAGGCCATAAAAAATACTTGATATTAAAAAAAGATTGTTGTAAAATAAACAAGTATTGTTGTTTATTTTTCCCAAAAACAGGATGGAGGTTGTTATGAATATTGCGCTCATGTCTCACGATGGAAAAAAGGAGCTGATGGTTCAGTTCTGTATTGCTTATTGCGGAATTTTTGCAGGACACGAAATATGCGCAACGAAAACAACCGGTAAGCTTGTGTCCGAGGCAACAGGCCTTCCTGTAACAACATATCTTTCCGGCTCTCAGGGCGGTGCTCAGCAGATTGCCGCACGAATTGCCTATAACGAAATCGATCTTGTTCTTTTCTTCTGTGATCCCGACAGCAATAATCCCACAGACCAGAACAGTGTCAACGAGATTTCCCGCCTTTGCGACAGATACTCCATTCCCTTTGCAACCAATCTTGCAACAGCCGAGGTTCTTGTACAGGGTCTCCGCCGCGGCGACCTTGACTGGCGTACTATCGTAAACCCCGGAAAGTGAGTCTTCACACCAAACAGTAAATTACAGCTTTCTTATTCCCCGACCCCTGTCGGGGAATAAAGTTTGATAATGAAATTTTTTCTCCGGAAGGAATACCGAAAATGGAAAAAATCAAGCCCCGTACTCTGTCCGGCTTTATGGAGCTTCTTCCTGCCGAGCAGGCAAAAATGGACAAAATAATGGCAGCCCTGCGCGAGAACTATTCTCTTTACGGCTTTACTGCCCTTGATACGCCTGTAATAGAATCCGCCCCTGTTCTTCTTGCCAAGGGAGGCGGAGAAACGGAAAAGCAGATTTATCGCTTCACAAAGGGTGACAGTGATCTTGCTCTCCGCTTCGACCTTACAGTTCCTCTTGCAAAGTATGTTGCTCTCAACTATGCTTCTCTTGCCTTCCCCTTCAGAAGGTATCAGATTGGCAAGGTTTACAGAGGCGAGAGAGCCCAGAGAGGACGCTTCCGTGAGTTTTATCAGGCAGATATCGACATTATCGGCGACGGTAAGCTCGATATAATGAATGAGGCGGAAATCCCCTCCATTATATACCGCACATTAATCTCTCTCGGTCTCACCCGTTTCCGTATCCGTGTCAATAACAGAAAGGTCTTAAACGGCTTCTATGCTATGCTTGGTCTTTCCGAAAAGTCCGGCGATATAATGAGAACCGTTGACAAGCTGGATAAGATAGGCAAGGAAAAGCTCAGAGAGCTTTTAATCGGCGAAGAGCTTATGCTTTCCGAAAAGGATGCAGATGAGATACTCGGCTTTATCGAGATAAGCGGTACCAACTCCGAGGTTCTGGCTGCACTTGAGAACTACAGAGGCAGAAATGAGCTCCTCGATACAGGCCTTGACGAGCTCGGAACAGTTGCAAAGTGCCTTGGTGCCTTCGGTGTACCCGAAGAAAACTTCGCAGTCGACCTCACCATAGCCCGCGGTCTTGATTACTATACAGGCACAGTCTACGAGACAATGCTTCTTGACTATCCCGAAATCGGTTCAGTATGTTCCGGCGGCCGTTATGACAACCTCGCCGAGTACTATACCGATAAGCAGCTCCCCGGTGTCGGAATTTCCATCGGTCTGACAAGACTTTTCTATGTTCTTTCCGAGCAGGGACTTCTGTCCGATGAAACAATAACGGCTCCCGCAGAGGTTCTTGTCATTCCGATGACAGATTCTCCCGCAGCCGCTGTCGAAACGGCAACCTTCCTGAGAAACAAGGGCATCAGAACTCAGCTTTACTGCGAGAACAAGAAGTTCAAGGCAAAGATGAGCTATGCCGATAAAATGGGCTTCCCCTACATTATCCTTCTCGGTGAGGATGAAATTTCAAGTAACCGGGTTTCGCTTAAGAATATGAAGAGCGGTGAACAGGAGGCGCTGGGCCTTGAGACCGCTTCCGAAAAAATCCTTGCCTTCATCGCCGAAAGTGCGAAGGTAAAGCCTATAAAGGAAAAGGAGAAAAACTAAAATGCAGCAGAACAGAACACACAATTGCAATGAGCTTAGAATAGAAAACTGCGGAGAGAAGGTCCGCCTTTGCGGCTGGATGGAAAACCTCCGTGAGGTCGGCGGCTCCCTTGGCTTTGTTGTCCTTCGTGACTTCTTCGGAACAACTCAGGTTGTTGTTGAGGATAAGGAGCTTCTGGACCTTGTTAAGAGCCTTAACAAGGAGTCTACAATTGCAGTTAACGGCATTGTCCGCGAGAGAAGCAGCAAGAACCCCAAGCAGGCAACAGGTGATATTGAGGTCGTTCCCGACAGCATCGAGGTTCTCGGACGCTGCCGCTATAATGAGCTTCCCTTCGAAATAAACCGCAGCCGTGACGCAGACGAGCTTGCCCGTCTCCGTTATCGTTATCTTGACCTCCGCAACCCCGCAGTCAAGAGCAACATCATCCTTCGCTGCAATGTTGTTGCCGCTCTTCGAAGAGCAATGACAGAGGAGGGCTTCCTTGAGATTACAACCCCCATCCTCACTGCTTCCTCTCCCGAGGGCGCAAGAGACTATCTCGTTCCCTCCAGAAAGCATCACGGAAAGTTCTATGCCCTTCCTCAGGCTCCCCAGCAGTTCAAGCAGCTTCTTATGACAGCGGGCTTTGACCGTTACTTCCAGATTGCCCCCTGCTTCCGTGATGAGGACGCAAGAGGTGACCGT
>JAKSPP010000093.1 GCA_024404735.1 Oscillospiraceae bacterium
GGCGGTCTTCTCGCCGCTCCCGAGGCACCTGCAGCAGGTGTACTTAAGAAGTACAACGCAGATGTATCCGTTGCATCCTGGGCTATCCGCTTTGCAGCAGGCCTTGAGGGCGTTCACGTATGCCTTTCCGGTATGAACTCCATGGCAATGCTTGAGGACAATATGGCATCCTGCGATCCTCTTATGCCCATCTCTGCCGATGAGAAGAAGATTCTCGACGAGGCAGCAGAGGCAACAAGAGCCGTTCCCACCGTTCAGTGCACAGGCTGCTCCTACTGCACCGCAGACTGCCCCCAGAAGATTCACATCCCCACAATGATGAACTGCTACAACACCTATATCGTATTCAACTCCACCGAAAACATTCAGAGAATTCACGATATGACCGTTGCAAGAGGCGGCAAGGCCAAGGACTGCGTTGAGTGCGGAGCCTGCGAGGGTCACTGCCCCCAGCATCTTAACATCAGAGAAGTACTGAAGAAGGTTGCCGAAATTTACGAATAAGCAATAGCTCCGGCTTACTGATTATAATATAAGTAAAAGCTCCTGTCCCGGAATGGGACAGGAGCTTTTGCTGTATTTATGCAGAGGAGCAAGCCCGTAAAGCTCAGATATTCGAGTACTTGTTGTATCTTTCCTCTGCGCTTTCGGCGCCCATTTTTGCAAAGGCCGCCGCATTTTCCGGGAAGGAGCGCTTAAGAGAAGCAAAGCGGGTTTCGCCGTCCAGGAATTCCTCAAAGCTCATACTGGGAGCCTTGCTGTCCAGGGTAAAGGGCTTTTCCTTATTGAGAGGATTGTATCTGTACAGGAGCCAGTAGCCACTGTCAACAGCCCTCTTCATCTCATCCTGAGTCTTGCCCATACCGGCCCTGATTCCATGGGCAGAGCAGGGTGTGTAGGCAATGACCACAGAGGGGCCGTCATAGGCCTCGGCCTCCTTAAGTGCCTTAATAAGCTGATTATTGTCGGCACCCATTGCAACCTGAGCAACATAGACATTGCCGTAGGACATAAAGATTGCACCGAGGTCCTTCTTGAGGCTCTTCTTACCGGAGGAGTCAAACTTGGCAACTGCGCCAACGGGAGTTGCCTTGGAGGACTGACCGCCTGTATTGGAATATACCTCTGTATCGATAATGAAAGCATTTACATTCTTACCGGAGGCAATAACATGGTCAAGACCGCCGAAGCCTATGTCATATGCCCAGCCGTCACCGCCGTACATCCAGAAGGTTTTCTTGGCAAGGTGGTCGGCGGCGGAAAGAATTTCGCCTGCCTCGGGAGAATTATCTCCGCTAAGAGCGGCAACGAGCTCATCGGAGGCAATGCGGGAAGCCTCGAAATCGGAGAAGGAGGCGAGATATTTTTCGGCAGCGGCCTTTACACTGCCCTCTGCAGTGGCGGCAAGAGCACTTACCTTCTCTCTGACGGCTTCTCTCTGCTGGCTGTCTGCCAGATAGAGGCCCAGACAGAGCTCTGCATTATTCTCAAAGAGGGAGTTTGTCCATGCAGGACCGAAGCCGCGTTTATTCTTTGTATAGGGAATGCCGGGCATTGCAGAGCCCCAGGCCTGAGAACAGCCTGTTGCGTTTGCCCAGTAAACTCTGTCGCCGAAGAGCTGGGTAAGAAGCTTTGCATAGGGTGTCTCACCACAGCCTGCGCAGGCAGCGGAGAACTCAACAAGGGGCGTTCTGAACTGGCTGCCCTTGACGGAGTAAAGGTCAAGGCCCGTTTCCTTGTCGGAGACGGAAAGAGCATAGTCCCAGAGAGGCAGTGTTTTCTTATCGGGAACTGCGGGCTCCAGAGTAAGGGCCTTTGCAGGGCAGACGGAGACGCAGGAACCGCAGCCTGTGCAGTCAAACTCGGAAACAGCAAGGGCGTATTTATATGCCTTAAGCTGAGCCTTGCCCTCTGCTGACTTAAAGCCCTCGGGAGCATTCTTTGCCTCTTCATCATTTAAGAGGAAGGGTCTTATGGCGGCGTGGGGACAGACAAAAGCACACTTGTTGCACTGGGCGCACTTTTCAGCCTCCCATCTGGGCAGGGATACGGCAATTCCGCGCTTTTCAAAGGCCGTCATACCGAGCTCCATATAGCCGTCAACATAGCCCTTAAAGGCACTGACGGGAAGGAAATCGCCCTCCTGCTTGTTAATGGGAAGGAGAATATTCTTAACGGTTTCGGGAAGAGCGGATGTATCCTCGGCGGGGTCATCGGGACAGGAGGCCCAGGATGCGGGAATCTCAATGCGCTTTAGCTCCCCTGCTCCTCTTTCAATTGCGGCAATGTTCTTATTAAGAACATCATCGCCCTTCTTGGCATAGGACTTCTTTGCGGCATTCTTCATAAGCTCAAGAGCGGTTTCCTGAGGAATAAGGTCACAGAGGCCGAAGAATGCAGACTGAAGGATGGTATTGGTGTGGCTGCCGAGACCGAGCTCTCTTGCAATTGCGGTTGCATCGATGATATAGAACTTTGCCTTCTTAAGAGCAAGGGCCTTTTTAACTCCTGCGGGCAGGAAGGCCTCTATATTCTCGGGAGCAACGTCGCAGTTAAGAAGGAAGGTACCGCCCTCCTTAAGCTCGGATACCATATCATACTGTCCGATGTAGCTGCGGTTATGGCAGGCAATGAAATCGGCGGACTTGACATAATATGAGCCGCGGATGGGCTTTGGGGCGAAGCGGAGATGGGACTTGGTTACGCCGAAGGACTTCTTGGCATCATACTCAAAGTAAGCCTGACAGTAGGTATCGGAGGCACCTCCGATAATCTGGGCGGTGTTCTTGTTGGCGCCGACGGTTCCGTCACCGCCGAGGCCCCAGAACTTGCAGGAGAAGTTCTCGTCACCGATGTCCTCAAGCTTTTCATAGGGGAGAGAAAGATAGGTTACATCGTCCTCAATACCAATGGTGAAGTTGTTTTTGGGCTCGTCTTTATTAAGCTCATTGAATACGGATACTATCTGAGAGGGGTCTGTATCCTTGGAGGAAAGGCCGTAACGTCCGCCTATAACGGAGATGATTCTTCCGGCCTTGAAGAGAGAGGCGCAGACATCCTCATAGAGAGGCTCGCCTACGGCACCGGGCTCCTTTGTACGGTCAAGGACGGCAATTTTCTTAACAGAGGCGGGAATTGCCTTTACAAAGCTTTCAATGGAGAAGGGTCTGTAAAGGTGAACCTGAAGGAAGCCTGTCTTCTCACCCTTTGCATTGAGGTAGTCAACAGCCTCCATGCAGGCTCCGGAAACAGAGCCCATGGCAACAATTACCTTATCTGCATCGGAGGCACCGTAATAATCAAAGAGGTGGTAGCTTCTTCCGCTTATTTTTGCAACCTCGTCCATATAAGACTGAACGATTTCGGGAATGGCATCATAATAGGGGTTGGAGGCCTCTCTTATCTGGAAGAATACATCGGGATTCTGAACGGTTGAGCGCAGAGAGGGGTGCTCGGGGTTTAAGGCTCTCTTTCTGAAGGCAGAAAGAGCATCCTTATCAATAAGGTCTGTAAGAGCCTTCTTATCAATCATCTCAACCTTTGCGATTTCGTGGGAGGTACGGAAGCCATCGAAGAAATGCATAAAGGGAGTGGAGGATTTGATTGCGGCAAGATGGGCAACACCCGCAAGGTCAACGACCTCCTGAACGGAGCCCGTGCAAAGCTGAGCAAAGCCTGTATTACGGCAGGACATTACATCGGAATGGTCACCGAAAATACTCATTGCGTGGGTTCCGACGGTTCTTGCGGCAACGTGAAGAACACCGGGGAGACGCTCGCCCGCTATTCTGTGCAGTACGGGAATCATCAGCATAAGGCCCTGGCTGGAGGTGAAGGAGGTGGCAAGAGCACCTGCCTGAAGGGCACCGTGAATTGCGCCTGCAGCACCGGCCTCGGACTGCATTTCAACAAGAGAAACCTTCTGTCCGAAGCAGTTTTTTCTGCCCAGAGCAGACCATACGTCCGTGTACTCTGCCATGGGAGAAGAGGGGGTTATGGGATAGATTGCGGCTATCTCTGTAAAATCATAGGCAATGCCTGCGGCGGCCTCGTTGCCGTCCAGCATCGCAAAGCGGTCAGACATAATAATCTCCTCAAAAAAGATATGGGTATGTATAGCTTACCGGGAGCAGTATATTTTACTCCTCCCGGCCTGTATTTTTTATCCGATTAGTCGATGGGCTCAACCCAGCCGAGCTCGTCAGCAGCACGGCCCCACTGGATAGCGGTGAGGTCATCGTAAAGCTTCTGAGTTACGGGTCCGATTTTGCCGCCGTTGATGACATACTCCTTGTCCTTGTAGGCAAGCTTGCCGACGGGAGATACGACTGCAGCGGTGCCGCAGCCCCATGCTTCCTCGAGGGTTCCGTTCTCGGCAGCGGCAAGAAGCTCTTCTGCGGAGATAAGTCTCTCCTCTGCCTCAACACCCTGATGTGCAAGGAGCTCGAGAATGGACTTTCTTGTGATACCGGGGAGGATGGAGCCGTTGAGAGCGGGAGTGCAGATTTTGCCGTTAATCTTGAACATAATGTTCATTGCGCCGACTTCCTCAATGTACTTTCTCTCAACACCGTCAAGCCAGAGAACCTGGGCATAGCCCTTGTGCTCTGCACGCTCGCCTGCTCTGATGGAGGCGCCGTAGTTACCGCCGCACTTGGCATAGCCTGTACCGCCGCGGACGGCTCTGACATCCTCGTCCTCAATCATGATGTTTACGGGAGCAAGACCGCCTGCGTAGTAGCTTCCGGAGGGAGCAAGGATGATGATGAGACGGGCATGTGCAACGGAGTGTACACCGAGGCCCTCATCATCGCCGCTAATAAAGGGGCGGATGTAAAGAGAGGTGCCGTCACCATGGGGAACCCAGTCCTCATCAAGCTTTACAAGCTCCTTGATTGCCTGTACGAAGAAATCCTCGTCGAAGGTGGGAAGGCCCATACGGAGAGCGGAATTATTCATTCTTCTGGCGTTCTCGATGGGGCGGAAAAGCTGAACCTTGCCATCGGCGGTTCTGTAGGCCTTGAGACCCTCAAAAATTTCTGCGCCGTAGTGAAGAACGGTGGATGCGGGATGGATGCTGAGGTAACCGAAGGGCTCGATGCGGGCGTTTTCCCAGCCCTTTCCGCGGTACCAGTCCATTACGAACATATGGTCTGTGAAGATTTTTCCGAAGCCGAGCTTGCTCTCATCGGTGGGCTTTGCTGCGGGATTGGGATTTTTTGTAACTTTGATTTCCATGTGGATTTCCTCCTGAGAGCGCCAAAAAAAGCGCTCTTTAATTTATCAAATTATAATAAAACAAAGTTAAAAAAGCGGGGGCATGTTTAATTATGCCGTTTCAATGTTTGCAGCCTTCTGCAGGCCGAGCTTTTCAATGGCGTTTTCACGCATCTTGTACTTGAGAATCTTTCCTGCGGCATTCATGGGGAACTCGGAAACGAAGTCGATATACTTGGGAACCTTGTGACGTGCCAGGGATGCTTTGATATAGGTCAGCATCTCGTCCACAGTCACCGAGCCAGGCTCCTTCAGGATGACACATGCCATGGCTTCCTCGCCGTACTTTTTATCCGGCACGCCGATGACCTGCACGTCACTTACCTTGGGATGAGTGTAGATAAACTCCTCAATCTCCTTGGGGTAAATGTTCTCACCG
>JAKSPP010000094.1 GCA_024404735.1 Oscillospiraceae bacterium
CTTTTCTTAGGTCTCAGTGCTTCTTTTTTTAGCGCTATTTTGCAACGCGCCCTATTGTATTCTCTCAGTATACGGAGGTTAGAAACTATTAAGTGAAACAAATACATCAAGTAGCTTTTTTCATAATCGAATAGATTATATTTGCGACTGCGGAATGACAAAGGTTGATATACTGAGGGATAATATGAAAAAGACTATTATATTGATTTTCATCGTTGTAGTACTGCTTGCCGTCGGAGTGAGCGTATATGCCGGTATTGGCGGAGACACCTTTTTTGATTTCGGAAAGAATTACCGTAAGGCACAAAATGAAATCTCGGCTTCAGATGTTGTTGCAGAATATAAAGATTATAAGATATACGGGGCTTCTGTTGAATATCTCAGAAGTATGAGCAGTGCAATGGATGAAAAGGGAGCTTCCAGATATATCAGTGACAGAGATATAGTAAACAGTATAATCGAAAATATAATTGTTCTTGAAGAGGCAGAACGTATGGGCCTGACTGCAAGCGATGAAGAAGTTGAAGAAATGGTTAATTCTGTCAAGGCTTCGTATGATATTCCGTCCGGAAAAGAAATGATTGACAGCTACTGCGAGGGAGCGGGCATAACGCCCGAGCAGTATTTTGATATTATATCCGAGCAGCTTCCGAGGACAATAGCACGGCAGAAGCTAAAAGATGAATTCGGAAAAAAGTATTGTCTGGAGCACGGAATTGAATTTACAAAAGATAATCCACCGCAGAAAATGCTTGATGCTACCGATGAATACATAAAAGAGCTTTTTGAGCAAAACAAAAAATCAATTGTGTACTATATAAACTGAAAAACATTAAAAATTGGCCGGCTATTAAAATAGCCGGCCAATTATAATAATCTCCTATTATCCCTTCGTGAGAATATTGTAAAAGAAACCCAGAGCATAGTATGTGGTTTCGTAAAGAAAATAGCTGAGTGTACTTTCATCCCAGAGACAGGTGAGGGATGCGGGAAATTCATCGTCGGAATAATAGAACTTGATTCTTATTTTAAGGTCCTCAAAGACGGTAAATTCAAAGCCCATATCCCCAAGGCTTATTTCCGTGCCCCCTGCCTTAAGACAGCTTTGGCGGAAGGCCTCGGGGTCCTTGTCTATTTCGGCGGCAAACCTTGAAAAGAATTCACCGTCGCCGACACCTATTGAAACGGGCTTTCCGGGACGACGGTTAACCGTTGCGAAGGTGCCGGAGGCGGAGGGACGGGGGTCGCCGTGATTTAACAAATCGAAAATAGAAAGAGTCTCCTCAAAGCCCCCTTCAATGGGCTCGCCACCCTCGGGATTGTCCCTTAATACGCTTGCATCGGAGCGTCTTACACGGTAGGGAATTCCGAAAAAGCGGAGGTAGAGATACTCATCGTCAAGAGTAAGTCCCCAGTTTTTTGCAATTTTCTCTATATCAAGGGCAAGAAAGAGCTTTTTGGACTCCTCCCTGGCATTATAATAGTTGTTTTTTCTTTCCATATTATTTATCCTCAAAGCTTTGAAAGGGCATCCTCAAAAAGAGCCCATGGCCCCTCGGGGGGCGGTGTTTTCCGAAACTCTGTTTTTTCTCCCGATTCGGGATGGGTAAAGGCAAGGCGGTATGACCACAGGGCTATGGGGCAGCCGTCATCAAGGGAGGAATACTTCCTGTCTCCCACAAGGGGAAGGGCGCGTGATGAAAACTGTGCCCTTATCTGATGGGTGCGCCCTGTTATGAGCTTTATTCTCACAAGAGAAAGGTCATTTTCCGAGGCAAGAACACTGTAGGAAAGAACAGCCTCCCTTGCATCCTTGCCCGGGCCGGGGGCAACGAAGGTCTTTTTCTCCTTCGGGTCACGGGAAAGGTAATCCCGCATTTCCCCCTCCGGTGAGTCGGGAGTGCCGTGGATTACGGCAAGGTATTCCTTGGTAAACTCGTTCTTTCTTATCTCTTCGGATAAAATCGAGGCGGCCCTTGCACTGAGGGCATAGACCATAAGCCCGGAGACAACTCTGTCAAGCCTGTGAACACTTCTGCAGCAGGGTGTGCCGAGAGCCTTTCTTATCAGCTCCGGCATTCCACCCGGCTCGTCCGTTGAAAGAACGCCGGAGGGCTTTATGCATACGGCAATGCGCTTGTCCGCATATATAAAATCCATTGCCTCTCAGCCTTCGAGAACCTTTATAAGGGCCTTTGTTTTCTCGTCGGTGCTGGACCAGGCTGTTGCAAATCTTATGAGAGTTCTCGTTTCATCGTACTTTTCAACGAAGGCATAGACCACCTTCTCGGCAAGAGAGGGGAGCTTATCGTTGTCGATGGCAAAGAAAATCTGGTTTGTGGGTGTGGGATAGGGCATAACATAGCCGAGCCTTTTAAGGCAGGCGCAGATTTCCTCCGCTGCCTTCATTGCGGGGGCACCGAGCTTCTCGTAAAGGCCGTCGGTGAAAAGGGCATCGTACTGAACGCCCAGAAGTCTGCCCTTTGCAAGAAGAGCGCCGTGCTGCTTGATAATTGTGAAGAAATGGGGGATAAGACCTTTTTTTGGAATAACGACGGCCTCGCCGAAGAGCGCACCGCACTTTGTGCCGCCGATGTAGAAGACATCGCAGTATTTTGCAAGGTCCGGGAGGGTGACGTCATTTTCGGGGGCTGCAAGGGCATAGGCAAGTCTTGCTCCGTCAACGAAGAGGTAAATATCGTTTTTACGGCAGACCTCGCTTATTTCCTTAAGCTCCTTAAGGGAGTAAATGGTGCCGTACTCGGTGGGCTGGGAGATGTATGCCATTTTGGGCATAACCAGATGCTCACGGTTGCCGTCGTTGTTGTAGTCTGTGCAGTAGGCATCAATCTGAGAGGCTGTTATTTTGCCGTTTTCTGCGGGAAGAGTAATAACCTTGTGACCGAAGAGCTCAACTGCGCCTGCCTCGTGGGCGGCAATATGTCCGCCGACGGGAGAGATAACCCCCTGATATGACGTGAGAAGAGCATCGATGATGGTGGAGTTTGTCTGAGTGCCTCCCACAAGAAAGTGTACCTCGCCCTCGGGGCATTCACAGGCGGCGAGAATTTTTTCCTTTGCGCGCAGGCAGAAGTCATCCTCTCCGTAGCCGGGGGTTGAAACATAGTTGGATTTTACAAGAGCATCGAGGACGGCGGGGTGAGCCCCCTCCATATAGTCCGATGCGAAATATAGCTTTTCCATTTTAAGTATTCTCCGTTATATTTAAGGATAAATTAATAATAAGCCGTACTAATAAAAACAGCACCCGGGAAAGCCCCAAAGTGCTGTTATTTTGTTTTGCTTAAGGTGTCTTAAACGTGCTTTCCGCTCTTCTTTCTGTAGGTTACAAGGGCGAAGATGATTATGCAGAAGCACAGTGCAACGATGGAAACGAAGCGGTAGCGCATAACCGTTGAATCGCCGTAAAGTGCGCTTGTGATATTTGTAAAGATCATTGCGGAGAAGAAGCCGCCGCCGGAGGGGGCAATGCAGGAGGTGATGGAGGAGGCGAAGGCGGAGTTAGTCTCGTTTACAATCTTGGAAACGGAGTACATGCACTGGGGCAGCATAAAGCTCATTCCCGTACCGCAGATGAATACGGCAACGAAGGTAAGGGGAAGGCTTCCCGGGAAGCAGGAGAGAATGGTCATTCCAATAAACTGAACAAAGAATGCAAGGGCACAGGAATAGTCATCCAGCTTTCTGGAGAGCTTTCCGAAGAAGAGACCGCATACAACGCCGCCCAGCATGGACATGCTTGTTGCGTAGCCTGCAACGGAGGTGTTGCCCATTTCCTTCATATGAGTTGAGAGGTTGGAGCCTACAACAACGTTAACGAGCATATAGAAGAAGATGAACGCGCCGTAAAGGTAAACATCGGAGGGGAGAACGGCCTTCTTCTCGCCGTTTTTTGTTACGACGGCGGGGGTCTTGCCGCCCTTGATGTTCTTTATTGCAAGGAAGGCAATGGGGAGAGTGAGGATGAGCATAAGGTAGCCGCCGTGCCACATCATGGTTGCAAGAAGGCCGCCCGCAAAGCTCATTATGATTCCGCCTCCGTTAATGAAGGAGGTCTGGAAGCCGGAAATAAACTGGCATTCCTCTTTTGAAAAGTTATCTACGATAAGGCTTGTTGCAAGGGAGATATATCCCGAAAGACCGAAGCCAAGGAGAGAGGAGAGGAGGACAAGGTGCCAGAACTCCGTGTTAAAGAAGATGGAGCAGATACCGGATGCGGAAACGAGGAAAAGACCCGTTACTATCATTACCTTCTTTGCAAGCTTGCCCTTGCGTATGAAATAAGCGGAGATTATCGTAACGAAGGGGGCGATGAAGTTAGGCAGCTGCATAACCGTCTGTATTGTGGAAAGGGACTTGTCGGAGAAAACGCCGTGAATCTGGTTGATTGCGGGGGTGAGTGCCTGGGAGGGCATCTGAACTGCCGCAATGAGGAGCACTGTCCACATAAGTGCGGCTCTTTCTTTTCCCATTTTTTTAATCATTTTATTAATTTCCTTTGTTTGTTTTAAGGCGGCTTATATCACTTTGCCTCGACCAGCCTTTTGCCAAGGTCATAGGCCTTCTTAAGCTCTCTAGGCCATACTGCCTCGTGGTACCTTGCCTTTGCCTCAACATCGAACATGCCGCCGGCGTAGAGGTCGTAGTTATCCCACTGCCAGGTCTCGTTTGCCATAATGTACTCCGTGCTGCCGTTAAGACCTCTTAAGAGGCCTGTGTTGTTCTCATAGGCGGCCTTCTGGCAGTCTGCAAACTGCTCGGGACAGTTCATTGTGAAGATGAAGGCTCCGTTGACCTTGCCCTTGAAATAACCGGGGGTCTTGTCATAGGAAATGTACTGGAAGGAAAGACGCTCAAGGAAATTTCTCGTCATTCCGGTTACGTTGCCGACATACATGGGGGAGCCGACGATAAGAGCACCTGCAGTCTCGATGTCCTCAAGAAGGGCGGTGAGGTCGTCGCGGAGATTGCACTTTCCGAATTTGGGGTTTCCCTTAAGCTTGCAGGCACAGCAGCCCTTGCAGCCTGTGAACTTCATATCGCAGAGGTCATAGTATTTTACTTCCGCACCGGCGCTCTCGGCGCCCTCCAGAGCCTTCTTCAGCATCTGTGCGGTATTCCAGCCCTTTCTGGGGCTTCCGTTAACGGCAATAACCTTCATAGTAATACTCCTTATAATTTAGATTTTGTTATTCTATCACGGGAGAGGAAAAAAATCCATATATTATATTTAAAAAGTGCGGATTTTTGAGAAAATAATAAAAGGACATACTTAAAGATAAGAAAAATATTGCTTGCTTTATTTACGCAAAAATGCTATACTGTTATCCGCTATTTGAGAAAAACAGTTCGGGGTATAGCGCAGATGGTAGCGTGCTTGGTTCGGGACCAAGAGGCCGCGGGTTCGAATCCCGCTACTCCGACCAGAAACAGGGAGTGTTGCAAAATGAGAATTTTTGCAGGACTCCCTTTTTTTGACGAAAAAAACAGGCGAAAACGGCAAAATGCG
>JAKSPP010000095.1 GCA_024404735.1 Oscillospiraceae bacterium
AATCTTTAATTTCGGGCATACTGGTTCCTCCAATTATTATTTATGTGAAATGTTTTTATTTTTTGCTTTTCAGCCGACAACGGTTCCTATTGCTTCACCGAGAACGACTCTCTTAATGTTGGCGGGGTCCTTGAGGGCAAAAACAAGAACGGGAATGTTATTATCGGATGCAAGTGAGGTTGCTGTGGAATCCATAACCGCAAGATGACGGGACAGAACCTCATCATAGGAAATTTTGTCAAACTTAACTGCCGCAGGGTCAAGCTTCGGGTCGGCAGAATAAACGCCGTCAATATTCTTTGCAAGGAGAATTGCATCTGCGCCGATTTCCGCAGCCCTTAATACCGCTGCGGTATCGGTTGAGAAGAAGGGAGCACCGGTACCTGCACCAAAGATAACGACCTTACCGGAGGATAAGTGCTTCTCGGCCCTTGCATATGAATATGGCTCTGCTACAGTGGGCATTGTAAGAGCGGTCATTACTCTTACGGGAACATCATTCTGCATGAAAACATCGGAAAGAGCAAGGCTGTTCATAACAGTTGCCATCATTCCCATCTGGTCGGCACGGGTTCTCTGCATCTTGCCGGTTCCGTTTTTTACGCCTCTCCAGAAGTTTCCGCCTCCGACAACGATACCGACCTCGACGCCAAGCTCGATAACACTCTTTACGGCCAGAGCAACATCCTTCATAAAGGCGAAATCGAGGCCTGTTCCCTGTTCTCCCGCAAGTGCCTCACCGCTGATTTTCAGGAGAACTCTCTTATATTTAGGATCTAAATCTGCCATAATAACCACTTCCTTAGTCTTGATTGAATGCTATTATTTAGCATATTATTTTATCATACCAGCCCCATTTTGGCAATATGCAAAAAGGAAAAATGGAAATGCCTGTATTGTCCATTACCTACAAAAATATAAGTCTGCCCCGCAGCATTCCTACGGAGGCTTTATAGGCCTAAATACGCAAAAACACCCCGCACCTTTATCGGTGCGGAGTGCAAAATAACAACAGGTATCAGTCGTTGGTATAGTTATCGAAGTAGCCCTGGATGTAGATAATGGGAGTTCCCTTATCGCCGGAGCCGGAAGTAAGGTCGCAGAGAGAGCCGAGAAGGTCTGTCAGGTTACGGGGAGTTGTTCCCTCGGAAACCATGTTGCCGACAAGGGATGTGTTGTCCTTTGCCTTAATCTTGGCCTCAATGGCGGCCTTGAGCTCATCACCGGAGAGAGTTCCGAACTCGTTATCGGCAAGATACTTGAGCTTAAGCTCATTGGGGGTACCGATAAGGCCCTTGGTGTAGCCGGGAGAAACAACGGGGTCTGCAAGCTCCCAAATTTTGCCTGCGGGATCCTTGAATGCGCCGTCACCGTAAACCATTGCCTCAATCTTCTTGCCGGTTGCTGCGCAGAGCTTCTCGGAAATAGCCTCGGCAACTGCAGTGCAGTTGGTGGGGAAAAGCTTTACGCTGTCCTCGGTTGCCTTGTTGCTTCCGAGAAGGCCGTAATCGGGATTGCAGCCGCTTCCGTTTACAGGAGCCGTCATAAGGTCATCAAGACCGAGAACGACCTTTGCACCTGCCTTCTTAAGAAGGCGCTTGGAGCGGGCACGGGAGTGAATATCACAGGTGATAACGGTATCGGTATAATCGAGAATTGCCTGAATTCTGTTTGCGAAAATAACCTCGCACTCGGCACCTGCAGCGGTAATTACATCGGAGTAATACTTAATGTAATCAATGCCGGTGAAGGGATGAACAGCCTCACCGAAGAGCTCACGGAAACGAGAGAGAGAAAGGACATCCGTATAGGGATTGATTCCTGCCTCGTCAACGGCATCAATGCTGATAAGATGGTTTCCAACCTCGTCGGAGGGGTAGGAAAGCATCAGAACAACCTTCTTGCAGCCTGCTGCAATACCGGAAAGGCAGACGGCAAAGCGGTTGCGGCTTAAAATGGGGAAGCAAACACCGACGGTCTGACCGCCTGTTTTTGCCTTTACGTCTGCTGCAATATCGGAAACCTTTGCGTAATTACCCTGAGAGCGGGCAACAACAGACTCTGTTACTGCAACAACATCTCTGTCCTTAGGCTCAATGCCCTCTTCCTTAAGAGCGGCAAGAACAGCGTCTGCGGTGATGGCAACAATATCATCACCCTGTCTGATAATGGGAGCGCGAACTCCTCTTGAAACTGTACCGATTAATCTGCTCATATGAATATCTCCATTCTGAGAAGGATAATATATAATCTCCGGATTCGGAAGGCCGACCCGTAGACACTTTATTATATTATAGTTTTTCCCTCAAGTAAAGCTGTTTTTTCAAATAATGTGTTTTTCGGAAGCTTTTCTGCATGAAAATGCCCCGGAGTATCGGACTCCGGGGCAGAAAAAACTATTTTATTCGGGTACCGAAAACTCAGCCGTTAGCTGCGTTGTACTCGTCGATGGTCTGCTGTACCCACTCGCCGGCCTGTGCGAAGGGAGCAGAGCCGTCCCATGCCTCGTTGATGTTATCAACGTTGACACAGTAGGTGGGGGTGTACATAACGCCGGGGAGGTTGTTGGAATCCCAGTCGGGCTCGGAGATAATCTTCTTGATCATCTTTACAACGCCTTCGCCGGTGTAGTAGGGAACGTTAACGCCAACTGCGAGATACTCGCCGGCCTTGATCTTCTCGAGGGTGTAGTCTGCAGCATCAGCACCGCAGCAGATAAGGATATCCTCGCCGGGCTTCTTGCCGTGCTGGATGATTTCCTGATAGATGCCGGGGCAGAGAGAGTCAGTCTCGGAGAGGATGATGTTGATGTCGGAGTGAGCGGTAAGAAGGTCAGCAGCTGCCTTCTGACCGGAAGCAGCATCGGTAGCACCGGCAGTGCCGTAGCCAACGAGGTTGATGATGCCTTCGATTTTGGCAGATCCCTTGTCACGGCACTCAATCCATGCCTTGTAGCCGATAACGGCTGCATCCCACTTGGACTCGTAGGGCTTATCTGCGAGCTCAGCATACTTGTTGAGGTAACCGCAAACGAAACCGCAGGGACGGCTGTTGGAGTCTGCATCACCTGCACGGGAGATAACGGTACCGAAGTTGATACCACCGGGGTACTTGCCCCAGAGCTTCTCGGCAACGTACTCACCGACAGCATAGCCTGCTGCCCAGGAGCCGGAAACAACAGAGGTTACGAGGGGGTACTCTGCCTTACCGGCGGTGGGGCCGACAGCGATGCAGGGGATACCCTTCTCAACTGCCTGACGGTAGTACTCTACCTCAGCGTCAATGTCAACTGCATTGCAGACGAGGATGTCGATATCCTGAGAAAGGAAGTTCTCAATCTGGGTCTGCTGTGTACCGAGGTCGAACTCGGCAGACTGGCAAAGGAAGTTCCATCCGTACTCCTTGCACTGCTCCTCAGCGGAACGTGTCATCTCAGTGAAGAAGGAAGAGCCCTGGGAAGCGGATGCCCATGCAACGGTAATCTTGTCGCCCTTAGCCTGAAGCTTGTCGATAGCCTTGTAGATATCGGAACGGCTGTCGAGCTTAGCCTGCTGGAGACCTGCGAGGGGGAGCTTGTCTTCCTGAGAGAGAAGCCAGTCAAGAGAAGACTTTCCGTTGGTATCGGGAACTGCGGGGATAACTACTTCTTTGGAATCGGTCTTTGCGTCGGTCTTGGTTTCGGTCTTGCCGCAGCCGGCGAGGCATGCAAGTGCGAGAACGAGAGCAAGAACCAGTGCGATTATACGCTTGTTCATTGTTTTCCTCCTGAATAATTTGGAAAAATAATATTTGTAAATGCCTTTTGTAAAGGCGGTTTACCACATTTTAGCCTTTTTTCTTTACGTTTACGCTCTTAAGGAGAACTGCAAGGATTATGATGGCAGCCTTGATAACGTACTGGGGATACTGGGGGAGGTTAATGAGGTTCATAATGTTACCGATAACGGCGATTACGAATACACCGATAACGGTCTGGAGAACGGTTCCTTCACCGCCTGCAAGAGAAGCACCGCCGATAACAACACCTGCGATTGTATTCATTGCATAGTCACCGGAGCAGGTAAGAGCGGATGCGTTACCGGAACGGCAGACAAGAACGATACCGCCGATACCGCAGAGAATACCCTCAATGAAGTAAACGAAGAAGAGGTACTTCTTGGAGTTAATACCTGCAAGCTGAACAGCGGACTCATTGGAGCCGATAGCGTAAACCATACGTCCGAAGGTTGTGTACTTCATAACGACATGGAAGATAATGACAATAACAAATGCAAGGACAACGGTAAGAGGAATCTTGAGGAGAGGAGTTGTCATAAATGCAAAGCCGGGATAAACCAGCATGTCGTAGGAGGGCATACCGGAGAGAAGCATAACGGTGTTACCTTTGGTAATCATATAGGAAACACCCTCTGCTGCATAGCTGATTGCAAGTGTAACAATGAATGCGGGCATACGGAGCTTTGAAATAAGGATACCGTTAACACCGCCGATTACTGCTGCGCATACAAGAGTAAAGAGGATTGCAAGCCAGGTTCCGCCGACGGAGGTTGTCATACCGAGAGCTGTCCACTTAACAACGGCACAGCCGAGAATAACGGAGCACAGAGCCGTTGAGCAGGAAGCCGCAAGATCAATACCGCCGGTTATGATAACCATCAGCATACCCATGGCAATGATGAGGTATACGGCCTGCTGGCGAAGAACGGTGAAGATGTTTGTAACTGTAAGGAAGGTCGGAGAAATGATAGATGCGACAACAAGGAGAATTACAAGAATAATGGGAGCATTGTACTTAAGAAGGAATCCGCCGACGCCAAGGGTCTGCTTCTTTTCGGCGATTTCTATTTTTTCTTTTTTCATTTTACTCATTTTTTAACCTCTGTTTTCATCTATGCCCATGGCAAGGTTTATTATGTTGATTTCGCTGAGCTCATCCTTCTCGAGGACGCCCATAGATTTACCTTCTCTGATAACGACGGCCCTGTCGCACATTCCGATAATCTCCGCCATTTCGGAGGAAATCATAATAACGGCATAACGCTGAGCAACAAGCTCGTTTATAATCTTGAAGATTTCTATCTTTGCGCCGACATCAACGCCGCGGGTAGGCTCGTCAAGAATAAGGACTTTTGAATCGGTTGCGAGAATTTTTGCAAGAGCAACCTTCTGCTGGTTACCGCCGGAAAGGCTGGATACGGGGTTTTTAACGGAAGCTGTCTTTACTCTGAGAGCCTCAACATAATCCTTGACAAGCTTTCTTTCCTTATTGCCCTGGATAATACCGAGAGTGGTTGTAATCTTATCCATGGCGGAGATGGAAACATTCTGATAAATGGGAAGACGAAGAAGAACGCCCTGATTCTTTCTGTCCTCGGGGAGGAAGCCCATGGAGTTGTCAATGCACTTCTTGGGGCTTGACTTTTTGAAGTCCTTGCCGTTGAGGGTAAAGTAGCCTTTCTCGATGGGTTCGTCACCGAAGACCGCCTTGGCGATTCTGCGTTC
>JAKSPP010000096.1 GCA_024404735.1 Oscillospiraceae bacterium
CGCCTGCGGCTGATTGAGAGCTACGGCACCGGCATCCGCAGAATTTATAAGTTGTATGAAAGCTGCGATGAAAAGCCGGTTATTGAAGCAACGCCAAACGCTTTCAAAATCGTGCTGCCCAATATGAATGAAGCATCTCCTCCTGCACCGGACGAAAGCAGAATCACCTATCAGATGCGCAAGGTGCTCGATTATATCGCGGATAACGGTCAGGCTACGGATACCGAGCTTGAAGAAATTCTTGATGTAAAGCATACACGTGTCTATAACCTGACACGCGAAATGAAGGAGCTTGGCTTGCTTCGCATTGAGGGCAGAGGCAAAGATAAGAAGTATTTACTGAAATAACTTATATCCACTCGATATGCCGGGGGCTTCACGCCCTGCACAGGAATAATAGAAAAGACGGCAGAAAAAATAAACTAAAGGAGAGCAGAATAATGAAAAAATGCAGCTATTGCGGCGTATCCGTTCCCGATGATGCCAAATTCTGTACAGGCTGCGGTGCGTCCGATTTCGTAAAGGTATGTAATAATTGCGGCTTTGAATACGATAATGGTAATTTTTGTCCCAAATGCGGAGTACGTGCCGGTGCCAATGCCAAAATCTGCCCCGATTGCAAGACACGTTATTTTTCAAACGCCTGCCCTAACTGTGGCTATAATCCCGCAACCCGGGGCGGAAGAATTGTGTCTGCTCCGACTCCCAATGTGGTTGTGATACAGCCCCCCGTACAGCCTCAGCCTGTGTATCAGTACCGGGGAAGACTGTGCAACAAATGGACGGCCTTTCTTCTCTGCCTGTTCTTCGGCTGGTTCGGTGTGCACAGATTTTATGAGCATAAAATTTTCTCGGGTATTATTTACATCCTTACCTTCGGCCTTTTCGGCGTCGGATGGCTTATTGATTTAATACTTATTCTGCTGAAGCCTGCAAAGTATTCTCCGAAATAAAGGCACACTAAAACAAAAAGCCCTGCGGTAACGGAATACCGCAGGGCTTTGCTCGGTTAATTTTCGGTTTGCAGGGGGGCTTTCCGCCCCCGGGACAGAGACGGAAAAACGGATAATAAAAAAGCCGTAAAATCAGGCAAAAAAATAATTGTCATTTAAAAAATAACTTGCTTTTTTAAGTCCCCCTTGTTATACTATGTGACATATGTCACATGCAGGAGGGGAATATGGCAACTCTGATAAGCGCAGACAATACGTGGGTGCTCTTCGGCATTATTGTAATAATAGCCGCGGTGGCCATTTATCTTGAACAGACCTATAAATGGGCGGCAAAGCTGTCCGGCTGTGTAATTGCCCTTGTTCTGGCAATGCTTGCCGCAAATCTGCAGCTTATCCCCACCGACGCCCCTGCCTATGATTTTGTGTGGTCCTATGTTGTCCCCGTGGCAATTCCCATGCTGCTTTTCAGGGCCAATGTCAGGAAAATCTGGAAGGAATCCGGAAGAATGGTTATTATCTACCTTATTTCGGGAATAGGTACCGTCGTGGGCGGCTTTATTGCCTTCTTCATTTTCCGCAATCACATTGAGGGCCTTTCCGCCATAACCGCAATGATGACAGGCAGCTACACAGGCGGCTCTATGAACCTTGTTGCAATGTCCGATGCCTTTTCCGTCAGCGGTGAAACCGTTTCCGCCTCCGTTGTTGCGGATAATCTTCTTATGGCACTGTACTTCTTTGTGCTTGTTGCAATTCCGGGAATGAAGCTTTTCCTCGGCCTGTTCAGGCATCCCCTTATTGACGGACAGCGTCTTGTCTCCAAGGAGGAAAAAAGCGGAAACAATGCCGCGGGCTACTGGAAGGCAAAGAAGGTTTCCCTTATGGATATAGCAAAGGTGTTTGCGGTGTCCATGGCAATCGTTGCCGTTTCCTCTACTCTTGCGGATTTCCTCGGAGCTCTTATCCCGGATACGAACTTCTTCTTTGCCCTTCTGGGCGGTCTTCTGGGAAACAAGTATCTTCTCATTACCACAATAACAGTCCTCCTTGCAAGCCTTCTGCCGAAGCAGATGGAGTCAATCGGAGGCGCCGAGGAGATAGGAACCTTCTTTATTCATATATTCTTCGCTGTAATAGGTGTTCCCGCATCTGTTTATATGATTATCTCGAAGGCACCTCTGCTGCTGCTCTTCTGCGCTGTTATGGTTCTGTGCAATATGCTCTTTTCCTTCGGCTTCGGAAAGCTTCTGGGCTTTAACCTTGAGGAAATCTGCGTTGCCTCAAATGCCAATATCGGCGGGCCCACAACGGCCGCGGCCTACGCCATTGCAAAGGGCTGGCACGCCCTGATTGTTCCCTCTCTTCTTGTTGGAACACTGGGATATGTCATAGGAAATTATTACGGAATCTTTATCGGTACACTTCTGGGAAGATAAGGATTTATTACGATAAAATATTAATGGAGACAAAATAGATGGATAGAACAAGAAGACTCAGAAAAAGTGAAGTACTCCGCTCTATGGTAAGAGAGGAGCACATCAGAACAGACGAGCTTATTTACCCCGTTTTCGTAATGGAGGGCAATAATATAGCCTCCCCCGTACCCTCTATGCCCGGAATATGCCAGTATTCCCTTGACAGGGTTATGGAGGAAATCGACCGCACGGTTGAGCTTGGCATTCCCGCCATCCTTCTCTTCGGTATTCCCGAGCACAAGGACGAGGTCGGCTCCGGGGCCTATGCCGTTGACGGTATAGTTCCTCAGGCAATACGCCTTATTAAGGACAAGTATCCGGAGCTCATCATCATCGCCGATGTATGCCTCTGCGAGTATACCTCCCACGGTCACTGCGGTCTCATCTGCGACGGTGAAATCCTCAATGACGAAACCCTGCCCCTTCTTGCAAAGGCCTCCGTTGTCTATGCAAAGGCGGGTGCGGATATAATCGCCCCCAGCGATATGATGGATAAGCGCGTTGCCGCAATAAGAGAGGCTCTTGATGCAGAGGGCCTTGTTAACACCCCCATTATGGCATACAGCGCCAAGTTTGCCTCCGGCTATTACGGTCCCTTCCGTGATGCCGCACACTCTGCCCCCGGCTTCGGCGACCGCAACACCTATCAGATGGACCCTGCCAACGGCAGAGAGGCCCTGAGAGAGGTTGCACAGGACCTTGAGGAGGGTGCAGATCTCATTATCGCCAAGCCCGCCATGGCATATATGGATGTTATCAAGGATATTTCCAATAACTTCAATGTCCCCATCGTTGCCTATAACGTCAGCGGAGAGTACGCAATGGTAAAGGCCGCTGCCGCAAACGGCTGGATTGACGAGAAGAAAATCGTTATGGAGAATATGGTCGGCCTTAAGCGTGCAGGTGCCAAGATGGTTATTACCTACCATGCCCTTGATGTGGCCCGCTGGCTGAGAGAAGATAAATAAGTTAAAAAGCCACTTGAATAACAAAGCCCCTTAAATAACAAAACCGGAGGACGGATTGGGTCCTCCGGTTTTTGCTTTTTGCCGGCCGTATCAGTGAAGCTTTGTCTGGGTGTTGTAAAGATTTGCGTAAACTCCGTTAAGGGACATAAGCTCCTCGTGGCTGCCCTGCTCCTGAATCCTTCCGTCGTTAATAACGAGAATCCTTGTTGCGTTTCTGATGGTGGAAAGGCGGTGGGCAATAATAAGAGTTGTTCTTCCCCGGGAGAGAGTGTCAAAGGCGGACTGAATCTTCGCCTCGGTAATGGTGTCAAGGGCGGAGGTCGCCTCATCGAGAATGAGAATGGAGGGGTTTTTGAGGAATATTCTGGCAATGGAAATGCGCTGCTTCTGACCGCCCGAGAGCATAACTCCGCGCTCACCCACGTAGGTGTCAAAGCCCTCCGGCATTGCAAGGATGTCCTCGTAGATTTCGGCCTTCTTTGCAGCCTCGATTATTTCCTCCATGGTCGCATCCGGCTTGCCGTAGCGTATGTTTGCCAGTACCGTGTCGGCAAAGAGGAAAACATCCTGCTGGACTATGCCTATATTGCGGCGCAGGGATGACTGGGTAACGGAGCGGATATCCTTTCCGTCTATTCTGATGCTTCCGGAGGAAACCTCATAAAATCTTGGGATAAGCTGGCAGAGGGTGGTTTTGCCTCCTCCGGAGGGGCCCACAACCGCAATTGTATCCCCGGGATTTATGTGAAGGCTTACATCCGAGAGAACAGGCAGAGTGTCGTTATAGGAGAATGAAACCCCGTCTACGACTATGTCGCCGCGGGACTTTTCCATTATCTCCGCATCCTCTGCGTCCTTAATGGAGGGCTCTGTGCGCATAAGCTCCGTAAATCTCTGAAGACCGGCAAGACCGACTGTGAACTGCTCTGCAAAGTTTGTGAGCTTTCTTATGGGGGAGATGAATGCCGAGACATACATTGTGAAGGTGAGAAGGTCAATGTAGTTCATACGCTCATTCATAATCAGATAACCGCCCACGGCGATAACCGCAACGGACATTATGCAGAGGAAAAACTCCATTACTGCGGAGAAAATGCCCATCTGCTTTAAGAATTCACGCTTTGAGCCCTTGAAGCGGCCGTTGGCATTAAGGAACTTTTCATACTCGATTTCCTCGTTTGCAAAGGCCTTGGAGGTACGCATTCCGGAAAGACCGGATTCAATCTCCGTATTGATTACGGCAACCTTGGACTTAACCTCTCTTGAGGCCGACATAAGCTTTTTTCTTCTGAGGATAACAACCACAAGAAACAGGGGTATGAGTATGCTGACGACTAAGGCAAGACGCCACTGCATTCTGAACATGACGATAAGTGCGCCTATTATTGTGGCTGCAGAGATGAGAAGGTCCTCGGGGCCGTGGTGGGCAAGCTCCGTTACCTCAAAAAGGTCGTTTGTAAGACGGCTTATAAGCTGTCCTGTGCGGTTATTGTCAAAGAAGTCGAAGCCGAGAGTCTGCAGGTGGGCAAAAAGGTCTTCTCTTATGTCCGCCTCAACCCTGACACCGAAAATATGACCCCAGTAGGTGATTATAAACTGGAATACGGAGCGCAGTACATAGGCGGCAATGACAATTGCCATAACGGTAAAAAAGGCGGTGTATGCCTTGTTGGGGAGCATATCATACATTGCCTTACGGGAGACAAGGGGGTAAACAAGGTCTATCCCGGCAACACAGACAGCGCATAGCATATCGATAATAAAGAGCTTTTTGTGCGGACCGAAATACGAAATGAAAATCGAAAACAGATTTCTGTTCTTAAAATCCTTCTTCTGCATGGTGTTCCTTTCCTTTAATATATTATGCTTAACATTGTACCTTTATCACGGTGATTTTTCAAGTGGTATGAAAGACAATTGGGCCCAAAATTAAACTTGAAATCAAAATGAATATGCTAAATACGACAAAATTGGCATTATATGCCAAATTAGCGCATATTGTGACAAAACGCAGCTATTAATAAAGGAATTCTG
>JAKSPP010000097.1 GCA_024404735.1 Oscillospiraceae bacterium
ATACGGAAATCCCGATACAAGCAGTGAGCTTCAGGCCGTTATCGCCTACTTCGGATGCCACGATATATCAAGAGACTTCGGTGACTACTATGCCGAATCCGGAGTTAAATGCATTCCCCTTCGCGTTGAGGGTCAGCCCAGCTTTGAGCAGATGGCCTTCAATAACGAATCTGCCCCCAATCTTGCACCTCTGTGCTGCCCCTTCAATTACATCACAAAGAGCTTTCCTCCCGCAATAATTCTGCACGGAATAATCGATGCAATCGTCCCCTACCAGCACAGTGTTATCCTTGCCGAAAAGATTAAAGAGGTCTGCGGCGAGGACAGAGCAGAGCTTCATCTCTACGAGGACAGAAACCACGAGGACATTGATTTCCTTTCCGAGGAAAGCAGTGACCTTTGCGTTGAATTCCTTGACAGAGTATTCGGAAGAAAATAAGCTTTTTTATCCCTATATGATTTCACGAATCCGCAGTCTTTATTTAGGCTGCGGATTTTTCCTTTTTACGGGAAGACCGTGGATGTAAACCCGATTCCCCAAATCGGAAGATATTACAATTATCTAAGCTTATTTTTGGTTACCCCGCTAAACTTAAGCATAAAGCAAATAATTTCTTGCTTATGGGGGCACAGTGTTGTATAATATCGCAGTACGAGTGTTTTATGCGCCCGTCATACTGTACATTATTGTATTTACACTATATAAGGAGCGAAAAAACCAATGACCACGATGATTACCAAGAATATCCGAAACATCTGCTTCCTTGGTCACAGCGGAAGCGGAAAGACCGCTCTTGCAGAGAGCCTTCTTTACATGACCGGAGCTATCGACCGTATCGGCAAGGGTGCCGACGGAAATACCGTCTGCGACTTCGACCCCGAAGAAATCAAGCGTCAGATTTCCATTGCCACCTCTGTTGCTCCCATTGAGTACAACGGCTGCAAGATTAACGTTCTCGACACCCCGGGTAACTTCGACTTCTCCGGCGCTGTTATGGAAGCTCTTCGTGCCGCAGACGCAGCAGTTATCGTTTGCTCTGCCAAGGACGGAATTACCGTCGGTCTTGAGAAGGCATGGAAGTACTGTGAAGAGCGCGATATGCCCCGCTTCATCTACATCTCCAAGCTCGATGAGGACAACAGCGATTACAACGCAATGTTCGCAGCTCTCCGTGAGCGTTTCGGCAACAAGGTTGCTCCTATGGTAGTTCCCATCCTCGATGACAACAAGAAGGCCACAGGTATTCTTGACGTTCTTAACAAGCGTGCATTTGAGATGCAGAATCTCAAGCGCGTTGAGATTGATATTCCCGACAGCAAGAAGTCTGTTGTTGAAGAGTTCAACAACGCTCTTAAGGAGTCCGTTGCAGAGACCAGCGAAGAGGCTATGGACAAGTTCTTCAACGGCGAGGACTTCACCTACGCCGAGATGGTTAACGGTCTTAAGACCGGTGTTGAGGACCTGAGCATGTTCCCCGTATTCTGCGGAAGCGCCGTAAACTGCCTTGGTTCTCTTATGCTTATGGACTGCATTCTTGCTCTCCTCCCCGACCCCTCCGAAGGAAATGCACACAAGTCCACCCTCGCCTCCGGCGAATCCGAGGACTTCGTTGTTGCTCCCGGCGGTGTTCCCACTGCCTTCGTATTCAAGACAGTTTCCGACCAGTACGGCAAGTACTCCTTCATTAAGGTTATGTCCGGTTCCATCACCTCCGATACTCCCCTTGTTAACGCACGCACCGGCGAAACCGAGAAGCTCGGCCGTCTGTACCTTGTCCGCGGCAAGAAGTACGAAGAGGTCAAGAGCCTCAACTGCGGCGATATCGGCGCAATCGGCAAGATGGATAAGGTTAAGACCGGCGATACCCTCTGTGATTCCAGAAAGGTCATTTCCCTTAAGAGCATCCCCTACCAGGCTCCCTGCTACTCCATTGCTATGCTTGCAAAGGTCAAGGGTCAGGAGGATAAGGTTGCAACAGGTCTTATCCGTCTGAATGAAGAGGATCCCTCCTTCAAGTTTGAGACCAATGCCGAGACCAAGCAGATGGTCGTTACCGGTATGGGCGATATCCAGATTGAAGTTCTCCGCTCCAAGCTCAAGGCCCGTTTCTCCGTTGAGACCGACGTTGCTCCCGCAAAGGTTGCATACCGTGAGAAGATTAAGGGCAAGGTTGAGGCACACGGCCGTCACAAGAAGCAGTCCGGTGGTTCCGGTCAGTTCGGTGATGTATGGATTCGCTTCGAGCCCCAGGATGAGCAGGACGATATGATTTTCGCCGAGGAAGTCTTCGGTGGCTCTGTTCCCAGAAACTTCTTCCCCTCCGTTGAGAAGGGACTCCGCAATGCAGTTGTTAAGGGCGTTCTCGCCGGCTATCCCCTTGTCGGTCTGAAGGCAACCCTTTACGATGGCTCCTACCATCCCGTTGACTCCAACGATATGGCATTCCAGACCGCAGCCCGCATTGCATATCAGGAGGGTATTCCTCAGGCAAAGCCCACCATTCTCGAGCCTATCGGTCTCCTTAAGGTTACCATCCCCGATGCAAACCTCGGTGACATTATGTCCGACATTTCCTCCAAGCGCCGTGGTACCGTTCTCGGTATGAACGCCGAAGGCGGAATGCAGATTGTTGAGGCTGAGGTTCCCATGGCCGAGATGGGCTCCTACACCATCGACCTCCGCTCCATGACTCAGGGACGCGGCTCCTTCACCTGCGAGTTCGTTCGTTACGAGGAAGCTCCCGCAAACGTACAGCAGAAGGTTATTGAGGAAGCAAAGAAGGCAGAGGCATAATCGCTGCCACTCCCGAAGAGCAATACAATTTCATCCCTCCGGAGAAATTCGGAGGGATTTTTACGCAGTCATCTTTAAATTATTTATAAAAAACAGTGAATCTATAGACGATTGTTTTTTGATGTGGTATAATAAGCCACCATTTTGAAAAGAGGTTTTCTGTATGAAGAAAATATTAAAAAGTCTTCCCTTCAGACTTCTCCTTGCACTTGTAATCGGCATTGTTCTCGGACGTCTGTTCAATGAAGGCCCCATGAAGGTTGTTGTTACAATCCAGTATGTTCTGGGTCAGCTCATCACCTTCTGCGTTCCCCTTATTGTTCTCGGCTTTATCACCCCGTCCATTACAAAGCTCGGTAACAGCGCTTCAAAGCTCCTTGGCTTTGCAGTTCTCATTGCTTATGTTTCCTCCATCCTTGCAGCATTCATGAGCACCGGAGCCGGCTATCTTCTTATCCCCCACCTTTCCATCGCAACAGATGTCGAGGGCTTAAGAGAGCTTCCCGAAGTAGTTTTCCAGCTTAACATTCCCCAGATTATGAATGTTATGAGCGCTCTTGTTCTCAGCATTCTCATCGGCCTTGCAGCAACCTGGACAAAGTCCAAGCTTACCTGCGACCTTCTTGCCGAGTTCCAGAGCATCGTTCTCAAGATTGTCAGCAGTGTTATCATCCCCGTTCTCCCCTTCTACATTGCCGCAACCTTCTGCTCTCTCAGCTACGAGGGCATGATTACCTCCCAGCTCCCCGTCTTCCTCAAGATTATCATTATCGTTATGATAGGCCACTACATCTGGCTTGCCGTTCTTTACCTTGTTGCCGGTGCATACTCCAGAAAGAATCCCATTGAGGTTGTAAAGCACTACGGCCCCGCATATCTGACCGCAGTCGGAACAATGTCCTCCGCAGCTACTCTGGCAGTCGCACTCAGCGGTGCAAGAAAGTCCTCCGTTCTCAGACAGGATATGGTTGACTTCGGCGTTCCTCTCTTCGCAAACATTCACCTCTGCGGTTCTGTTCTTACCGAGGTATTCTTCTGCATGACCATTTCCCAGATGCTTTACGGTCATCTCCCCAGCATCGGAACAATGATTCTTTTCTGCATGCTCCTCGGTATTTTTGCAATCGGAGCTCCCGGTGTGCGCGGCGGGTCCGTTATGCCATCTCTCGGCCTTATCACCGGCGTTCTTGCCTTCGATAGTGCGGGAGCAGCACTTCTGCTTGCAATTTTTGCACTTCAGGACAGCTTCGGAACTGCCTGCAACGTAACAGGCGACGGTGCTCTTACCCTTATGCTCACCGGCTTTGCCGACAAGCACAAGCTCAACGAGGGTGCAAAATAATAAGACGCATCTTCCTATAATAATATTAATATGATATAAAAATACCGCGACGGGCACAAAGCCGTCGCGGTATTTTTGTTTTTATGCTTTATTTTTCAACCATATAATAATGAATGACAACAGTATCCGGAGTTCTCTCTGCCTTGCAGAGGAATACATTTCTCTCCATCCAGCGAAGAGAATCATCATAGGCCTCGATTTTCGGGGTTGTAACAAAATAATAGAGGCTCGGGTCTACAAAGCCACCGTTTAATACGACCTGTGTGTACTCGGGGGGAACTGTTCTTATTCCGTTATTCTCAATATAGAAGCTTCTTCCGTCATCAAGGCGGATTCCGTATCTTGCAGAGAGCTCTGCCACTCCGTTTGGACGGATGACCTGACTGTCAACCGTGCAGGGAAGCGTTACTCCCGTAAATGCCTTTCCGTCGGGGTCAACTCCCTCTACCGTACCTTTGGGGCAGTTAATAAGCTGTCTGCGGCCGTTAACATTATCCTGACCTACTAAAACGGGCTTATCTGCAGTAACACTGACTGTGAACATGAGCTTTGCTTCAACCATAGTACTCTCCTCGCCTTCTGTATTTTTATTCCCTAAAAGGGCTTTTATGCTGTTATTATACTGAAATCAGGGGCAAAATGCAAGAAAATACTATTTTTCTGTTGCAAAATCATAATATTATGTTATTATCAGATTAATTGATAAAAGGAGGACTTTGATTATGTCTGAACTTAAGCCCTGCAAGAAGCTTGGCTTCGGCTTTATGCGTTTACCCAAAAATTCCGAGGGTAAATTTGATATGCCCCTTATTAACAACATGGTTGATAAATTCCTCGAGAAGGGATTTACCTATTTTGATACTGCCTATGTTTATGAGGGCAGTGAGGTCGCCCTCGGCGAGTCTCTTGTTAAGCGTCACCCCAGAGAGAGCTACACCATCGCCGATAAGCTCCCCGTATTCCTCGTAGACAAACCCGAGAAGTGCGATGTTCTCTTCAAGGAGACTCTTTCCCGTCTCGGAACAGATTACGTTGACTACTACCTTGTTCACGGCCTTGACGGCAAGAAGAGCAAGGAAGCCGAAGAGCTTGGCGTATGGGATTACATTGCAAAGCAGAAGGAGCTTGGTACCGTAAAGCACATGGGCTTCTCCTTCCACGGCACTGCAGATGACCTTGATGAGATTCTCACCCGTCATCCCGAGGCTGAATTCTGCCAGCTTCAGATAAACTACCTTGACTGGGAGAGCGAGGATGTTCAGTCCCGCCGCTGCTACGAGGTTGCAAGAAA
>JAKSPP010000098.1 GCA_024404735.1 Oscillospiraceae bacterium
GAAACAGACCCCGCAAGACCCGAATATCTTCTTACAAAATGGGGCGTCGGCTATTACATGGCAAAAATCTGAAATTTTACGTCCCCGTCCCTTTGAGGAAAAGATAAATGAATGAAACGGACAAAAAACGCTTTAAGCCCGCATACAGTGTTCAGACGATATATCTTGCAATACTCATAACCTTTATCGTCCTTACTCTGGGCCTTATCAATACCTATCCCACACGAAGCTACGAAAGGTCGTTTTCAACTCCAAGCCAAAATCAATGCTGTCTCAGGTTTCGGTTATGTCCGCCTCCCTCTCCGCTCTTAACGACCTTAACAAGGACAGCGTCAGCCTTGTTATGGACCTTGTTGACAGACATCAGTTTGACAGAGTCGTGGTTGCGGACAATAACGGCGAGGCTGTTTATGACAGCAGTGAAAACGAGGAATATACGGTGGGCTCCCCGGAGGACGCCCTTACGGGAAATGCCGTCTTCCGCTGCTACTTTGACGGGGACAGCTTCCACTCCGGCTGCTCCGCCCCCATAATGAGCTACGGCAGAGTAATAGGCTCCGTATACGTTTTCGAGCACGATACCGAGCAGGGCGAGATTATCTCCCACATTCAGGATATGCTGCGCAATATATCCCTTGTTGCGGGAATTGTAACCCTTGCCTGCGTTGTATGGTTCACCCACGGAATAAAAACAAGGCTTCTTGAAATTCTGAGGCTTCTGCGCAAGGTCGGTGCCGGGGATTACAAAAGCCGTGTAAAATTAAGAGGCAAGGACGAGATTACCGTCCTTGGCGAGGAGTTCAACCTTATGGCAGAGCGCCTTGACGATACGGACACAATGCGCCGGCGCTTTGTTTCCGATGCCTCCCATGAGCTCCGCACCCCCCTTGCATCCATAAGACTTCTTTCCGACAGTATAGTTCAGGACGAGAGCATGGACGAGGGAACCATGCGCGAATTTGTTTCGGACATAGGCTCCGAGGCAGAGAGACTTCAGCGCATAACGGAGCACCTTATGAGGCTCACCAAAATGGACAACCGCACGGAGGTCAGAAAAGTACCCGTGGATATGAAAAAGGAGATTGAAAGAACCCTTCATCTTCTCTCTCCCCTTGCCGCAACGAAGGACATCACCCTGTACTCCGACCTTCAGGAGGACTGCTTTGTTCTTTCCGGCGTCGACGATATGTATCAGGTTGTCTTTAATCTTGTTGAGAACGCAATAAAATACAACGACTTCGGCGGCAACGTCTTTATCCGCCTGTCCCCGGAGGAGGGCAACATCATCCTCTCCGTTGAGGATACGGGCATCGGTATCCCCGAGGAGGATATGGAAAAGGTATTCACCCGCTTTTACAGAGTTGACAAGGCGAGAAGCCGTGAAAGAGGCGGCTCGGGTCTGGGTCTGTCCATTGTCCACGATACCGTTATCGCCAACAAGGGCACAATTGAGGTTTCCTCCCGCCCCACAGTTGGCACGGCCTTCGTCTGCACCTTCCCCGCATATTACGAAGAGGAGAACAGTCTATGAGTTTTTTCCCCGTCCCCGATGTAATGAAGGACAATATTTACGAGCTTAACCCCCGCTTTTTCAATAACCGCGGAATAAAGCTTATTATTCTGGATATTGACAACACCATTGCCCCCTACTCCGTCCCCGAGCCCACCGAAAGAATGAAGGCCTGGGTACAGGGCCTTAAGGATGCGGGCTTTAAGCTTGCCGTTCTGTCCAATAACAGGGGCACAAGACCCGAGACCTATGCCGGAGCCTTCGGCCTCACCTTCATAGGAAAGGCATGGAAGCCCTTTACGAAAACGGCAAAGCAGCTTATTGAAGAAATGGGCTGCAGCCCGGAGAACACCGCATTTATAGGAGACCAGATTTACACAGACTGCCTCTGCGCAAAGGCCCTCGGCTCCCTTGCCATAGTCGTTAAGCCCATTGAGTACACAAACTTCTGGCTGCGCTTCCGCCACTGGCTTGAGTTTCCGTTTATACTGAAGTATAAGTGGAAGGATATGAAGTAAAGAAAAGTGATAAGCATAGCTTTGCATTAAAGTCACTGCAAGCAGCAGATAACACAAGGCACCTCCGATTTTTATTGTCATCATTCTAATCATTCCAGTCATATTTGTCAGCATCTATTCACATGACAACTAATACAGCGCCGAAATAAACCGACATTTATACCGACATTTATACCGACATAAAACGACAAAACAGAGCTATGCACGGAATTTCATCCACACATAGCTCTGTTCTTTTTTGCCCGGTGCTTTTTTATCCTGCGTTAACTGTTTTTGCAAACTCGCATAGCTCGTCTATCATATCCGAAACGGCCTTTGTTTCAAGCTCAAGGCCGAGGGTCTCCGCAAGAGAGGCTATTGCGCCGAGAACATACTCCTTCCTCTCCTCGCCGGAGATAAAGAGCTTTTCCGCATCCTTCATGGGTGCAAGAAGGAGCCTTGCGATGCAGGCCCTGTCGCTCTCCGACCTTGCCTTTTTAACATAGGCGCAGAGCTTGACTGCCAGAGGGATGCAGGCGGAGATGCCCGCAAGGACTGCCGCCAGAAGCCTTAACCATTCGTTTATTCCGTACATGCTCTTTCCTCCTTATATACTGCCGCTCTTCTTGCCATAAGCGCCGCCTCCGCTCTTGTTACAAAAGCGCAGGGGGCAGTTCCGTCCGTTATACCCAGCGTGACGGCATCGTCAAATTCCTTCTGTGCCCAAGCGGGCAGGGGGGGATAATCTTTTTTCCTCCTCAAAGCGGGAAAAAGCAATCTTAAAATTCTCATATTCTTCCTCCTTTGCCTGCTCCTCCGAATTGAGCCTGTTAAACTCCTTATAGGGAAAGCTCTTTCCCGGGCAGGCGGTATTGTTAAAATCCTTATGATAAAAAATCTGTGCTTCGGGGTACTTATCCAGAAGCTCACGGCAGAGGGAGAGACCTGCGTTTTTCTGTGCTTCCCCCATTTCCTCCACCTCAAAATTTCCCTCAAAGCAGATTCCCAGAGACACATCGTTAAAGCTCAGGGTGTGGGCCCCCTGCATATCCTCCGGACGGCCTCTTACAATTTCTCCGCTTTTTCGCACATAGAAATGATATCCGATTCCGGCCCAGCCGTTTTTCTCCCTGTGGAAGGCATCAATGGCCTCGGGAGAGGCAGAGGCCCCTGCCGAATGGTGCAGAACAAGATAGATAACGCTTCTTAAAGGGGAAAGGGGATTTGCCCAGGGATAGGTTTTTTCCGTTATATTTATTCCTATAAATCATCACTCCTTTTTTGCTTTAATAATTTCAGTATGCTCCGAGGCTTTTGCCCCCTGTCCCGGGAGAGGACAGAATAAGGGTCTCTCCCCCTGTGGGAGAGGAAGGCGCCGGCGCGGGGCTTTTTATTTTTCCCGCAGATAAAAGGGCGGCAATAAAGCTTTCTGCCTGCTGTTTTGTTATTCCGGCGGCAGAAAGCTGCTCCTCCGAGGGCATTACGCCCTTTTCAAGAAGAGCGTAGCAGGCAGAGGAGAGGGTTTTCTTCTCGGCGCTGTTTTCTTTATTTTCGATATCTGCGGTTTTCTCACCCTTATACTCCCCCAGAGGGACTGTGGGGATGGAGTAGACATTGACGGTTTTGACTCCGGAGAAGGAGTAATCGTCACTGACGGCAAGGGCGGCGAGGCTATCGCGGGAAAAGCGCTCATCAACCTGCTTTTTGTACTTGGATGCAAGATTTACAGAATTAGGCATAGATAATCTCCTTGTTATTGTTTGTTAATTTTGTAGGGTGTGGATTCCGGCAAGCGCCGGTCGTAGTAGAGTAAGATAAGGGGGGCTGCGACACCCCCCTCAGCCTCTCTCGAAGCCAAGCAAGAACATATCCTCACCTTCGCCGGGGGTGGGGGCGGAGGCAGAGGCAGAGCGCACAGGGGCGCGGCGGGAAAGGGAGAGCTCCTCCTTCAGGGCCAGGAGCTCCTTTTGTGCAGAGGCAAGGCGGCTTTCAAGATAGGCCTCACCAAGAGGAATTCCGGAGGCAAAGCGCAGGACGGCATCATCGGGAAGGGCGCCGTCCGAGAGGACCTCGGGGTAGCGCGAGGCTAAGGCCCTTATCTCCCCTCCGAAATCGAAAGTGGGACTTTCGTCCTTAATTTCCTCTGTTTTTTCTTCTAGAATTTCCTGTTCGGGCATATTTATCTCCTTTTTTATTTAATTTTTACTGTAAAGTGGGACCTTCCGCATTTTGACGAATTGTCTCTATAAGCTCCTTTTTATAGGGAATCATATTGTCCGGCAAACGCTCAAGGTACTCGGCAAGACCTATTGCGCCGTCCTTACGAAGGTTATCAAGGGTCTGCAGGGCGGCAATCTCACTCCAGTAATTTCCCGCACCTGCCTCAATCTTCACCTCCGCACCGAGGGATTTAAGGACAGAGTAATCAAAGCTCATCCTCTCCCCTTCAAATACGGTCTCCCTTACACCGTAATAGGAGCCCAGCATATCAAGGATAATTCGGGCAATATCCGACAGCCACTCATACAGCCCTGCGCGAATATTCTCAAGAGGCACCTCGGACTGCTGCTGCAGCACCATAATTGCGGAGGTATTGTCCGGGCGGACGTTTGCAAGGGCAACGTCTGTTGCCCCAAGGCAGTCACGGGTGTACTGCATGGCCTTGTCAATGGCAAGAAGGATTTGTCCCGATGCCTCCGAGGGGGATATGGTTCTCGCAACGGAGTCAAGCCCCGCCCCGAGGGGCAGACCGCGTACGCCTATGGCCTCGCCTATCTCATTGCTCCAGCGCCTGATGTAGTCGGCGTTATATACGGTCTTTGGAAAGCCCATAAGCTGCAGATGGCGCATAACCATGGCGAACATGGTGTTGATGTAAATCTGATTGGGGATGACCGCCGTTATAAGGGCCGTACCGTGGAAGCAGTGCTTTTTCTTCTCCCAGTTGCCCCAGGCGATGGGATAGAGGCGAAGGCCCGTGTCCACATCCTCAAAAATCACGGCCTCATCGGTGGCCTTTGAAACATAAATGCGCCCTTCCTTTTTTTCATAAACGTAGTAATAAAATACCAGAGCTTCATCGGGGGCGGATAAGCCGGGGCACTCACGGCGCAGAGAGGAGGCCTTTGCCCTTCCCGTTATGATGATGTAATCCTGACTCTGAACATCCGCACTCAAGGGATTTGAGAAGATTACATTTGTCCCGTCAAGAAGCTCAACGCAAAGATGCCCCGGGGCCTCATCGGAGGGTTCAAACCACAGGTGGGCACAGTAGTCGCCGGAAAC
>JAKSPP010000099.1 GCA_024404735.1 Oscillospiraceae bacterium
CGTCAAAAAAAGGGAGTCCTGCAAAATTTCTCATTTTGCAACACTCCCTTTTTTTATCGGTATCAGTAAAGATTTTTCTTAAGCTTTGGCCAGATTGCAACGAAAACGAGAAGGGCAAGAACGGTTGAGCCAACGCCGCACAGGAGATACATATAGGAATAGCCCAGAGCTTTGTAAACCATACTTCCTATAAGGGGACCTGCAAAGTAGCCAAGGTCGATTCCGAAATAGGTTGTGTTGGATGCAACGCCTCGTCTCTCGGCCGGTACGGAGCGTACGCAGATTGTCTGAATTGCGGGGTTTGCAGAGCCGAAGCCCAGAGCATAGAGGACGGCGCCTCCCAGCATTACGGGAAGGGACCTTCCGAAGCATACAACAACAAAGGCGCCAACGAAAATTACAAGGCCGGGAATAAGAACCTTGTTGGGGCCAACGGCATCGGAGATTCTTCCGAAAATGGGACGGGCACCCAGAAGGAAGATTGCGTATACCGTAAAGAACAGGGCTATATTCTGGATTCCCAGAGTTTCGGCATAGGGAACCATATAGGATGTAAAGAGTATGGAGCCCATGGATACAAGGCACATAATTACTGCGGGGAAAATTGTGGGTGCGGAAATGATGTTCTTGTACCAGACCTCGGTCTTTCCCTTTTCGGGCTTGGGAGGACGGGGCATAAGGGCGATGGGAACAAGGGCAATAAGCATGGTAATTGCGGCAACGCCGAAAACGGCCTTATAGCCCATTCCGTCACCCCAGGTAGTATTTCCGAAATCACGGATGGCAATTCCGACGCCGGGGCCTATTGCCGTTGTGAGGGCCGAGCCCATTCCGAAAACACCGAGACCGCTGCCCAGCTTTTCACGGGGAAGGCTGTCGCTGGCAAGGGTGAGGTTAAGGGAGCCTACAAAGGCAAACTGAACGCCGTGGAGGAAGCGGGATACTATGAACATGGGGATATTTCCCGAAAGAACATAGGCTATGTTTGTTATGACGCCCAGGGCATAGGTGAAGAGCATTATGTTCTTCTTGTCCATCGATGTGATAATGGGGCCCGAGAAGGGGCGGACGGCAAATGCAATGCCATAATACATTCCCGTAATGGTTCCCATTAGAACGGCACCTGCGCCGAGATAAACGGCATATGTGGAAATGAGGGTGTTTACAATGTGCTGTGAAAAGCAAAGACAGCAGTTTGCAAGAAACGCACAGGTAAAGCCTTTGGTCCATATAGTCAGCTTTTTCTTTTCGTCCATAAGCTCCTCCGAAGCCCGATAGCGGCGGGCCCTTCCAAGATAATCAAATATATTACTATTTTAATCATAAATCGAAAAATAGCAAGGATTATTTTATGTCACAGCCAAAAGTTGATATTTCAATTTTGCCGTAAAAACGCAATATATGACAAATATGGATAAATTTGCGTTTTTGGGATAATAATCATTTCAGAATAAACAATGTTTTCATTCTATCATCCCAAGTGAGGTGCAGATATGACAAACTTCAGCATTGCGGAAACTCCCGGTCTGGGCGTTCAGCTTATGTCCTTTATAATCCTTTGCGTTATTCTTATAAGGAATATGGGAACAAAGGATAAATCCGGCCGTGAGAGCATCGTTAATCTTCTTATTATATCCGGCCTTGTCCGTGCCGTTTCCTTTGCTCTTCTAAACTGCGGCACAGCATATTACGGAAATATGGGTGCGGGGAGCCTTGCGGAATTTTGCGGCGGCTTCGGGGCAAACTTTCTTTTCTTCGCCGGAAACCTGAGCGAGAGCTTTATAATGTGCTTCACCGTTGCCTATGTATACAAGAAGGCGGGAGTGCGAAGCGGCATAGGAAGACTTCTTATGATGCTTGTTAACGTCATCATTATTTTCTTCTTAGTTTCCTTTATCGTCAACTTCTTTAAGCCCATTATAATCAAGCTGGGCCCCGACGGAAGCTTCCGTTATCACAGATATGATGCCGACGGAAACGACCTGGGCGGATATAAGCTTTACTACCTCTTCCTTCTGAGCAACTGCATTGTTCTTGTTTCAAGCTTTCTCTTCACCTTCATTGAGAGAAAAAATCTTATAAAAAAAGAGATAAACATTCTCGTAAGCTTTTCCTTCCTTGCCCTTCTGCCCACCTTAAGCACACTCATTTACTCCGGCAGGGAGCTTGAGCCCCGCTTTATCATCACAACGGTTCTTTGCATTCTGATTGTCTTCTATGACCACGTTGAGGTTGAAAAGGCACTTGAAAGCGGCAAGGCCGCCATTGTAAGGCTTAACGGCGAGAAGGAGCTTGACCCCCTTACAGGGCTTTATAATTCCGAGGCCTTCAAGGGAAGGGTCTCCGGGAGAATCAGAGCAGACGGCTCGGGCAAGTCCTGCCTTGCGGTTATTGAGCCTGCCTTCATAACAGAGCTCAACGAAACCTACGGAAGAGGCTTCGGAGATGACGTTATAAAGAAAATGGCGGAGAGAATTTTCTCTACTGCCCGCTACGATGATATAACGGGAAGAATCGGCACAAATCAGCTTGCGGTTTTCTTCTCCTGTGAGGAGAGCTACTTCGGAGAGCTGTCTGCAAGGCTTCACAGTGCCCTTGAAGTGGAGGTTGACGGCGTTAAGGTCGGCGCATATCTGGGGGCGGCCCGCACAGGCGAGAACGGAGCGGACTATAACTATATTGTGGACGCCGCCGACAAGGCCCTGAAGACGGCAAAGACCTCCCCCGAGCCCTCCTACAGACTTATAAACAAATAATCGGATTTTTAAGGATAATTCATTTTTCATTCCCACCTACCCCCATTTCTTCAGCCGCCGCCCCCAATACGGGCGGCGGTATTTTTGCCTTGTATATAACTGTCCCTTATGGTATAGTATTGCCTGTGACGAAAACGATTAACTTAGCATCGGAGAAGAAAATGGATAATATAATCAGTGCACTGGCAAGTGAGCTTAATATCAGCGAGGCCTATGTGCAGAATGTAATAAACCTTATAGACGAGGGAAACACCATCCCCTTCATCGCCCGCTACCGCAAGGAAATGCACGGAAGTCAGGACGACACGACCCTTCGTACTCTGGAGGAGCGCCTTAATTATTTAAGAGGCCTTAACGAGCGCAAGGACGAGGTTAAAAGAGCAATTGAGGAGCAGGGAAAGCTGACCGAGGAGCTTTCAAAGGCCATCGATGAGGCGGAAACCTTAGCCAGAGTCGAGGACCTCTACAGACCCTACAAGCAGAAGAGAAGAACAAGAGCCTCCATTGCAAAGGAAAAGGGACTCGAGCCCCTTGCGGAGCTTCTCTTTGCACAGGACTCCCGTCTTCCGGAGCTTACTGTCCTTGCAGAGAAATATGTTGATGAGGAAAAGGGCGTTGCCACAGCCGAGGAGGCTCTGGCAGGCGCTGCGGATATCATAGCGGAGAACATTTCGGACTCAGCCAATATAAGGGAAAGACTCCGCTCCGCCGTTTTAAGAAACGGAATTATAAGAACGGAAAAGGCAAAGGACGGGGACAGCGTTTACGGAAACTATTACGAATACTCCGAGCCCGTAAGAAAAATCCAGAATCACAGGGTTCTTGCAATTAACCGTGGCGAGAAGGAGGGCTTTCTGAAGGTTGATGCCTCTCTGGACAAGGATGAGGCCGTTAATATCATTCACGCCCGCACGGTTAAAAAGGGCTCTGCCTCAACGGACTTTGTTGCCGCCGCCGGCGAGGATGCATGGGCAAGACTTATCGGGCCCTCCGTTGAGAGAGAAACACGCTCCTCACTTCCCGCCACTGCCAACAAAGGGGCCATACACAACTTTGCCCTTAATTTAAGACAGCTTCTTATGCAGCCCCCCGTAAAGGGACACGTAACCATGGGCCTTGACCCCGGCTACAGGATGGGCTGTAAGATAGCCGTAATTGACAGCAGCGGCAAGGTTCTCGATACCGCCGTTGTATACCCCACCCACGGTGAAAGGCAGAAAAACGAGGCAATAGCAAAGCTTTCCGCCATGATAAAGAAGCACAAGGTCGAGCATCTTGCCATCGGAAACGGCACCGCCTCAAGAGAAACCGAGCAGATGGCCGTTGAAATGATTAAGGGCATGCCCGACAGAAAGCTGAGCTATATGATGGTTAACGAGGCAGGAGCCAGTGTTTACTCCGCCTCAAAGCTTGCCGCAGAGGAATTTCCCCAGTATGACGTTAACCTCCGCTCTGCCGTATCCATTGCGAGAAGACTGCAGGACCCTCTGGCCGAGCTTGTTAAAATCGAACCCAAGGCCATAGGCGTAGGACAGTATCAGCACGATATGCCCCAGAAGCAGCTTGCCGACACCCTTGCAGGCGTTGTGGAGGACTGCGTTAACGCCGTGGGAGTTGACCTCAATACAGCCTCCCCCTCCCTTTTAAGCTACATTTCCGGTCTCTCCGGTACTCTTTCAAAGAACGTTGTTGCCTACAGAGAGGAAAACGGCGCCTTCACCTCAAGAAAGGAGCTTCTGAAGGTTCCGAAGCTGGGATCCAAGGCCTTTAAGCAGTGCGCAGGCTTCCTTCGTGTCCCGGAGAGCCGTGAGCCCCTTGACAACACAGGCGTTCATCCCGAGAGCTACGAGGCGGCCTATACCTTACTTAAGCTTCTCGGCTATGATAAGAAGGACTTAAAGTCCGGGGCTCTTACCGAGCTTCCCCTGAAGCTTAAGCTTTACGGCGAGGAGAAGGCCGCGGGAGACTGCGGTATAGGTCTTCCCACACTTCAGGATATTGTAAAGGAGCTTCTCAAGCCCGGAAGAGACATAAGAGATGAGCTCCCCGCCCCTGTTCTTCGCAGCGATGTCCTGGATGCAAAGGACTTAAGGCCCGGAATGATACTGACGGGAACCGTACGCAATGTTATTGACTTCGGTGCCTTTGTGGACATCGGAGTCCATCAGGACGGCCTTGTTCACATCTCCGAGATTGCCGACAGATTCATAAAGCACCCCTCCGAGGCTCTGAAGGTGGGCGATGTTGTAAAGGTAATCGTCCTTAAGGTTGACGAAAGCGGAAAGCGCATTTCTCTTTCAATAAAGCAGGCAAAGTAAGAAGGAGTGGCACGATTATGGAGATAATTTTGCTCCGCCACGGAAAAACCCCGGGAAACGCTCTGGGAAAATATATAGGCAGAACGGATGACCCTCTCTCCGAGGAGGGCACTGGCGTTGGCGAGCCCGCCGGGCCCCCTCCGCCCCCCCCCCCCCCCCCCCCCCCCCCCCCCCCCCCCCCCCCCCCCCCCCCC